>JBQTHY010000218.1:0-29180 GCA_052389395.1 Nitrospiraceae bacterium
GTTAGAGCTCGGCCCCGCCGCCGTCCAGATGCATGAGGAAGTCGGCGCCTTCGTGGCGTGTCAAGGTGTAGATCAACTCGTGACATGCGGCGCGCTGGGGCGGAGTTTGGCGGAAGGGGCGAAACGTGCAGGGCTCGATCACGCATGCATTCTGGAAGTGCCCGATGCGGCGGCGGCAGCCGCTGCCGTGAAAACCATGGTGAAGCCCGGTGACATCGTGCTGGTGAAAGCGTCGCGCGGCATGAAGCTGGAGCAGGTGGTTCACGCGCTCCAAGGGGCGAGGCGTACGGCGACAAAGGCTTCGTAAAGAGACACTCAACGGTCTCAGCGTATGCGGCGCTGAGCAGAAGATGTATCCATCAGATTATGCTGTATAACTGGCTCTATCCGCTCCACACAGAATTCTCATTCCTGAACGTCTTCCGTTATCAGAGCTTTCGCATCATTTACGCCGCCGTCACCGCGTTTCTGATCGCATTCGTTCTGGCGCCGTGGGTGATTCGAAAGCTCCAAGAAATCAAGCTGGGCCAGCAGATTCGTGACGACGGACCCAAGCGACATTTAGCCAAGGGCGGCACTCCGACGATGGGCGGCATCCTGATCGTCTTTGCCGTCGTATTTTCGACGTTGCTCTGGGCCGATATCTCGAGACCGTTTGTATGGCTAGTTCTCGCCGCCACGCTGGGCTTCGGCGCAATTGGGTTTGCGGACGACTATCTCAAATTCATTAAGGTACAGTCCAAGGGGCTATCGGCGACGCAGAAGTTCACCGCTCAGGTAGTCGTGGCGCTGGTCATCGCGCTCGTCCTGTATTTCTCGCCCGGCTATAACACCAAGCTCAGCGTGCCATTCTTCAAGAATTTCATGCCGGATCTGGGATGGTTCTATGTCGCCTTTGCCGTATTCGTCATCGTCGGCAGCTCTAATGCCGTCAACCTCACTGACGGCCTGGATGGGCTCGCGATCGGACCGGTCATGATCGCCGCGCTGGCCTACACGGTGGTCGCCTACGTCACGGGGCATCGGTTGATGTCGGACTATCTGCTGATTCCCCATATCGAGGGAGCCGGAGAACTGGCGGTTTTCACGGCAGCGATTCTGGGGTCAAGTCTTGGATTTCTCTGGTTCAACACATATCCGGCCTCTGTGTTCATGGGGGACGTGGGCTCACTTCCGCTGGGCGCCGCGCTCGGCACGGTGGCGGTCATCAGCAAACACGAGCTGTTGTTGCTGATGGTCGGCGGCGTGTTCGTGATTGAAGCGGTATCGGTTATTTTCCAGGTCGCGTCGTTCAAATCGAGAGGCAAGCGGATTTTCTTGATGGCCCCGATTCACCACCACTTTGAGATGAAGGGTTGGGAAGAGCCCAAGGTCGTTGTGCGTCTGTGGATCATCGCCATACTCTTGGCCCTGCTGAGCCTGAGCACGCTTAAACTGCGATGACACTGGTGAGCGAAGATATCGTGGAATTGGCTGGGACAAAGGTGACGGTTGTAGGACTCGCCCGAAGCGGCGTCGCTGCCGCCCGATTGCTGCTGGAAGCTGGCGCTCGTGTCACGGTCGCCGACCGGAAGGAGCGAGCCGAGTTGAACGCCGTAATCGAGCAGCTTGACGAATCGAAGATCGGCGTGAGGCTCGGCAGCGGATATGAATCGGCGCTCGAATCTGCCGATCTCGTGGTGATCAGCCCGGGCGTCCCCTATCGCTTGGAGGCGCTTGAGCGTGTCCGCCGCCGAGGGGTGAAGGTCATCAGCGAACTTGATCTCGCCTCTCGATTTCTCTCCGCTCCGCTCCTGGCCCTCACCGGCACCAATGGGAAGAGCACCACGGTCACGTTGATCGGAAGGATGTTGCAGCAAGGCGGGAAGCACGTGTTCGTCGGCGGGAATCTCGGCACGGCGCTCAGTGAAGCGGCCGGGAAATCTCTCCAGGCGTCCAAGCTGGGACAGCCCAGTCCATACGAGTACTTGGTGGTGGAAGTGTCCAGCTTTCAGTTGGAGACCGTGGAACAGTTTCATCCGTGGATTGCAGGAATTCTCAACGTCACGGTCGATCATCAGGATCGGTATGACTCGATCGATGAATATGTCGCAATCAAGAACCGCATCTTCGAAAATCAGATGTCATCCGATTACGCGCTCTTCAACCTGGATGATGTGCGGGTAGCAGCGCTTCGACTGGGTGTGAAGGCTCGCGTGCTGGGCTTTACGAGAACACGGATGCTGCCGCCGGATGTGGCCGGAGGGACATATCTCGATCGCGATCGGATCATGACGACAGTCAGCGGCGGCCCTCACGAGGTATGTCGGCGGGACGAGATCAAGATCATCGGGAATCACAACATCGAAAACGTGATGGCGGCGGCGACCTATGCGTTGCTGAGCGGATCTTCCCTCGACGCGATTCGTCAGGTGCTCAGAGGGTTTTCCGGGCTGTAACATGCATTGGAGATCGTTCGGGAACGCCGAGGTGTGCGCTTCGTCAACGACTCGAAGGGCACCAACGTGGACGCGACGCTCAGGGCGCTGGAGAGTATCAACCAGCCGATCTGGCTCATTGCGGGCGGTCGCGACAAGGGCGGAGATTTCACTCGATTGGCTCCGGCCATCCGTCAGCGGGTGAAGCGGCTCATTTTGATCGGCGAAGCCATGCCGCTGATTGCAAATGCGGTGCAAGGGTATCAGGCGATCGATCGGGCAAGCACGTTGCGAGAAGCGGTAGAACTCGCCGCCGCCGGTGCGACAGCGGGTGAGGTGGTGCTGATGTCGCCGGCCTGCGCGAGCTTCGACATGTTTGAGGACTACCAGGATCGGGGCCGTCAATTTAAGGCCCTGGTGCACTCCTTGCCGGCTTAATGACCGGTCAGGCAGAGGAGAATTGACGCTGGACGATGTCACAGAGATCCGCAGGGACTCTGGCGCTGCCGTGGCCCACAGCCAGTCCGCGTACGACGAAGCGGGTTGCGATGGATCACGTCCTGTTGAGCGTCACGATCACGCTGGCGCTCGTCGGTCTGGTGATGGTGTTCAGTGCGAGCGCCGTGGTGGCGGGCAATCGATTCGACGACTCCGGCTACTTCCTCAAGCGGCAGCTCGCCTGGCTGACGTTCGGTTTTTTGCTCCTCCATCTGGCGTCCCGCATCGACTACATCTGGTGGAAGCGGCTCTCAATCCCGCTGCTCGGCCTCATGATCGTCCTGCTGGTCATGGTCTTGATTCCCTCGCTCGGTGTGGCGGCGAAAGGTGCCCGACGGTGGTTGCGGCTGGGGGCGATTTCGGGTCAACCAGCCGAAATGGCGAAGCTGATCGCTGTGATCTACCTCGCGGCGTACCTGACGAAGAAGGAGGACCGCCTCACAATCTTCTCGAGCGGCCTGTTGCCGGCGCTGATCGTGGTCGGCGTCCTGAGCGGGTTGGCGTTATTGGAGCCAGACCTAGGGACCGCGGTGGTCATGGGACTGGTGACGATGGGCCTCTTGTTCCTCGCCGGCGCGCGCATCTCCCATCTGCTGGGGCTCGGATTGTGCGTGGCACCGGTCGCTTTGGCGCTCGTCCTCGGATCGAGTTATCGCCGTCAGCGATGGATGACGTTCCTGGCCCCCTGGAAGGATGCATCGGACGCGGGTTTCCAGATCACGCAATCGTTCTTGGCCTTCGGCAGCGGCGGTCCGTTCGGGGTGGGATTGGGCGAGGGCAAGCAGAAACTCTACTTTCTCCCAGAGGCACACACCGACTTTGTGCTGGCGTTGGTGGGCGAGGAACTCGGATTGGTCGGGACAGGGGCCATCATCCTCCTCTTCGCGCTGTTTGTCGTAAGGGGATTTCAGATTGCGTCGCGAGCGCGGATGCCGTTTGGCCGATACCTCGGAATGGGCATCACGCTGCTCATCGGCATTCAGGCGCTGGTCAATGCCTGTGTGGTGACGGGGTTGATGCCGACCAAAGGGCTGACCTTGCCCTTCGTCAGTTATGGTGGGTCGTCGTTGGTGGTCAGTCTGGTCGGGGTAGGGATCTTGCTAAACATCTCGCGGGATCGAAGGGCGGGACGAGAAGAGACGAGACATCGGAGTGGTCGTGGTGGATCGGGTCGCCGATGACGATTGTGATCGCCGCTGGAGGCACCGGAGGACATCTCTATCCGGCCGTGGCGCTGGCTCGAGAGTTCCTGCGTCGCGATCCTTCCACGAGGATTCTCTTCGTGGGAACCCTGCGCGGGATCGAGTCGAAGGTGCTCGCTCATGAAGGGTTCGAGTTGGCGTTCATTACGGCAAAGCCCGTGATGGGGAAAGGACTGCTGAAAGTGATAGAGGGGATTCTCTCTATGCCGGTGGGGCTCCGGCAGTCGCTGCAAATTCTTCGCCGGCTTCGCCCGGATTTGGTGATCGGCATCGGAGGCTATACGAGTCCGACCGTGCTGGCCGCCGCTGCTCTGAAGGGGATCACGCGGGTGATTCTGGAACCGAATGCCTACCCAGGCATGGCCAATAAAGTGGTGGCGCCGTTCGCCCAACGGATTTTTCTGGCGTTTGAATCAGCGGCTACCTGCTTTGATCGGCAGAAAGTTCGTGTGGTCGGCACCCCGATTCGGCAGGAGTTTCTGGCTCAGTCCGGACTGAGCGACGCGTCGTGGCCAGCAGGAACTGGTCCGCATCTGGTGATTTTTGGCGGAAGCCAGGGGGCTAAGGCGATCAATAGCGCGGTTCTAGATGGTTTGGCCTCGCTTATTGAGCGCTTTCCCACCCTGACGATCACCCATCAGACGGGTGAGTCAGACCATCAGCGAGTGAGCGAGGCGTACCGAAAGCTGGGCGTGAACGCGGAGGTGGCGCCGTTTCTCTACGATATGCCGAAAGTCTTGCGGGGAGCCGATCTAGTCGTAGCTCGTGCGGGGGCCATGACGATTGCCGAACTGGCAGCCTGTGGGAAGCCGGCGATCCTAATTCCCTTGCCGACGGCTATCTATGACCATCAAATGAAGAATGCGCGAGCGATGGAAGCGGCAGGAGGCGCGACCGTCCTTCCCCAGACAGACCTGACTGGGGCGAGACTGAGTGAGCTGATTAGCACCATCCTGCAGAACCCGGATCGGCTTCAGGCGATGCGAACGAAAAGTTGGGAGTCGAGGCGGATCGACGCTGGCGAAAGGATCGTCCGCGAATGCTACGCACTCATGGGGGTGAGATATGACATCAACAGGACTGTTGGAGCGCCAGGAGTCTAGCGGTGTTGGAGACCGGGGAAATGGACCACGTCTCTCAATTGGAGCACAAGGGTTAAGGCGCATGGCGATGTTTCGAAAAACACAACACATTCATCTCGTCGGGATCGGCGGAGCCGGCATGAGCGGAATTGCCGAGGTCTTGCTCACCATGGGGTACAAGGTGACCGGCTCGGATCTACAGGCATCCGAAACAACGCGGCGGCTGGAAGAACTCGGTGGAAAGATTTTCATCGGCCATCAGGAATCACATGTGGGAGAGGCGCAGGTGGTGGTCATATCCTCCGCTGTGGCGGCGAGCAATCCCGAGGTGGTGGTGGCGAAGGCTAAGCAGGTTCCGGTGATTCCTCGGGCCGAAATGCTCGCGGAGCTGATGCGCCTGAAGTTCGGCGTCGCGATCGCCGGGGCGCACGGCAAGACCACGACGACGTCAATGGTGGCGAACGTGTTGGCGCAGGGCGGACTTGATCCCACGATGGTGATCGGTGGAAAAGTCAATGCCCTGGGCAGTCACGCGCGGCTCGGACGAGGCGATCTGCTCGTTGCGGAGGCGGATGAAAGCGATGGGTCGTTCCTCCGTCTATCGCCGACCATCGTGGCGGTCACCAACCTCGATCGTGAGCATCTTGATTACTATGGATCGATGCAACGAATTAACGAATCTTTCTTGGAGTTCATCAACAAGATTCCATTCTATGGACTGGCGGTGTTGTGTGCTGATGACGAGCGCCTCAGCGCGCTCTTTCCCCGCATCGTCAAGCGGTACCAAACCTATGGGTTTCAGGAGCGAGCAGGAGTCGTGCCGGATTTCAGGGCGACGGACGTCAGCCTCAAGCAATGGGGGGCCGAGTTTCGTGGGCATTTCGGGGGGAAGAATCTCGGTCCGTTCCGGCTTGCCGTCCCCGGTATTCACAACGTCTTGAATGCGCTCGCGGCGATTGCGATCGGAGTCGAACTGGATATTCCCGTCGATCTGATTCGCAAGGGGTTGGCCGCCTTCACCGGTGTCGAACGGCGGTTTCATCGACGCGGCGAAGCCGGCAACATCATGGTCGTCGACGACTACGGCCATCATCCCACGGAGGTGAAAGCGACGTTGGCCGCGGCCAAGCAGGGCTGGGGTCGCCGGTTGGTCGTGCTCTTCCAGCCGCATCGCTATAGCAGAACGCGGGATTGCATCGAGGATTTCGCCCACGCGTTCGATCAGGCCGACGTGTTGTTTATGACGGAAATTTATCCTGCCGGGGAACAACCGATACCGGGTGTGTCCGGCGCGAAACTCGCTGAGGTCATCAAGGCAGCGGGTCATCCTTCGGTGACATTCATCGAACGGAAAGAAACCATGCCGGATCAGGTGCTGCCGCATCTGAAGCCGGGCGATCTTGTACTCACGTTGGGAGCAGGAGACATCTGGAAAGCGGGAACCGGCATTCTCGCGCGGATTGAGCCGACCTCATAGTTCATGACGCGTCGGAGATACAGGCAAGCCACGAAAGGACGTCTTACAAGTGCTCAACGCAGATTGCAGGCGGCGGTGGACGGCCTCAGGGGAGCGGTCCGCTTTAACGCGTCGCTCAAAGAGTACACGTCGTTCCACATCGGCGGGCCAGCCGATGTACTCGTGGAACCGGCCGATGTGCGGGATGTGGTCCGGCTGGTCACGCAGACGCATGCGCAGTTGCTTCCGATCTTTGTGGTGGGCGGCACGAATCTCCTCATCCGCGACAAGGGAATCCGAGGCGTGGTGGTCAGTCTGGCGAAACTGCGAGCCATCAAGGAAGAACCCGGATCGGTCCTGTATGCCGAAGGGGGGGTGGGCATGCCGACGCTCATCAGTTATGGCATGCGCCGATCATTAGCTGGGTTGGAATGGGCGGCGGGTATTCCCGGGACCGTGGCCGGCTGTGTGGTGATGAACGCCGGTACGAGATTGGGAGAAATGAAGGACTCAGTGAAGGCTGTCCGCATTGTGACACCGACCGGCGCTCTGATCGACTATCCCGCGTCTGGGATCAAGTTCGCCTATCGGCGGGCGACGCTTCCCTCGGGCATCGTGGTGGGCGTCTGGCTCCAACTCAAGCCGGGTACGCGATCGGAAATCGAGAAGGCCATGAAGGACTATTTGCACTACCGCCGCCATACGCAGCCGCTGACGCTGCCAAGCGCGGGGTGTGTATTTAAGAATCCCCCGAACGATTCAGCGGGGCGAGTGGTTGAAGTCGCCGGGTTGAAAGGTGCGCGAGTCGGCGATGCGCAGGTTTCGGACAAACACGCCAACTTCATCGTGAACCAGGGGAATGCCACCGCCAAGGATGTGTTGGCGCTCATCAAGAAAGTTCGTGCGCAAGTCGCTCGGAAGGTGGGTGTGAGGTTGGAATTGGAATTGAAGCTGGTGGGCGAAGCCTAGAAGGCAGTGATGGGTGACGCGTGATGAGTGATGGTAGACAAGCCAGGAAGGAAACACTTTCATCCCATCATCCATCACGGCTCACTCGTCACTAGGGAACTTTATGGCACGGACAGGTCGGTTAACCAATGCGCGGATCGGAGTGTTGATGGGAGGGCAATCCTCTGAGCGGGATGTGTCGCTCCGCACTGGGCAAGCCGTGCATCGGTCGTTGATCCGTCGAGGCTACGACGCGGTGCCCATCGATGTAACCGACCGGTTGCATCAAGATTTGAAGGACCAGAAGGTCGCCATCGCATTTCTCTCGTTGCATGGACCGGGCGGTGAAGACGGGACGATCCAGGGTTTTCTCGACACGATTGGAATGCCCTACACCGGGTCTGGCGTGCAAGCGAGTGCGGTGGGCATGCACAAAGTCCTCACGAAAACCTTGCTGGCCGCGGACGATATTCCGGTTCCCCCCTGGACGGTCCTCCGTCGAGGGGAACAGGCGCCGCCAGCTAAGGTTCTTAAGGCGGCGAAACTAAAGTTGCCGGTCGTCATCAAGCCTGCCTCACAGGGCTCCACGATCGGCGTCACGATCGTGCGCCAGGCGAACCAATGGACAGACGCGCTTGCCCTGGCGCATCGCTACGATCCCGATGCCATGGTCGAGGCCTATATTCCCGGGCATGAAGTCACGGTCTCTATTCTGGGTGGGGGGGGCGGTACTCCGAAAGTCCTTCCGGCCGTTGAGATCGTGGCGCCCAACGGCTTTTACGATTTCTCTGCGAAGTACCAGAAAGGCGAGACGCGATATCTCTGCCCGGCACCCTTGTCTGCCAAGGTTCTCCGGCAGATCCAACATCTCGGTTGGCGGACCTACCACTTGTTGGGGTGCGAAGGCGCAGCCCGTGTCGATTTTCGGATTACGCCAAGGGGACGTCCGTACGTGTTGGAAATCAATACCGTCCCCGGCATGACGGAAACGAGCCTGTTGCCGATGGCAGCGGCGCAAGCCGGGATCGATTACGACAGCTTAGTTGAAAGGATATTGCAGTCGGCGCTCGATCGTGCACGTGGATTCGCACGGGCTGCGAAAAAGGAGTCAGCGTGATGCGATCGTTTCTGACAGGTAAACGGCCACGGCCTGCGGGACCGCGGAGGAATCAATGGCGAGGTCCGCGTGGGAGGCAAGTGATGAACCGGCATGCGGAGGCCAGGCGAGCCAAGACCGTCGCCAGACGGACCAAACTCATTCGGTGGGGCGGGCTGATAGCAGGGGCAGTGCTGAGCGGGTGGGGAATCATGATGGGCGTGAAGCATTCCGGGCCCGCTCTGGAACAGCTGCTCGAAATCAAAGCGTTGAGCATCGAAGGGGTAGCTCACATCGATAAGCAGGAAGTGATCGATCTCGTCGGGCTGAGGCCCGGCACACCCCTGCATCACATCGTGGCGTCGGCGATTAAGGAGCAGGTGGAGTCTCATTCGTGGGTGAAATCGGCGGTGGTGACTCGCGTGCCATTTCATGAATTGCGGATCTCCGTGATCGAACGGAAACCCGCCGCCGTCATTCGGACGGACTCCGAAAACTTTCTCAGCGACGAAGAGGGCCGCGTGCTTGCCCGCCTCGGCCAGACCGACGATGCGACGTTACCCATAGTAACAGGCGTCGATCGGTCTGGACTCCAGCGAGGTGACAGGGGCGTGCGGCTGACAATCACGTCCGGTATCGAGCTCGCAAAGCTTATGGGGCATACCTACGAGGGTCGGATGCAAGTGAATGTGGCGAACCCCTCAAACCTCGTGGCCTCCGTTCGAGGCGTTCAATTCCAATTCGGCGGGGAATCTCTCGGTGATCAGTGGAAGCGGTTCCAGCGAGTCAAGCCGACACTGAAAGCGCTGAACTTCGATGGACTTGGGCGTGGAGCCAACGAAGTGGATCTCCGGTACGAGAACCGTATCATCGTACGGGAAAGGGGGTGATCGCGGTGCCAAAACGAGATCAAATCCTTGTCGGGCTGGACATTGGGACCACCAAGATTTGCGCGATTGCTGCGGAGATCACAGATGCGGGGGTCCTGAACGTCATCGGCGTAGGATCGAGTCCTTCCCGCGGGTTGCGCAAAGGCGTGGTCGTCGATATCGAGAGCACGGTCGAAACCATCAAGAAGGCCGTCGAAGAAGCAGAGCTGATGGCGGCAGTGCAGATCAACTCGGTCTATACCGGCATCGCAGGCAGCCACATTTCCGCCGAGAACTGCAAGGGGGTCGTGGCGCTGAAACGCGCCGAGGTCACCCGCGAAGATATCCATCGGGCGATTGAGAGTGCGCGCACGTTGGCGGTCATTCCCCATGAGCGCCGGATTCTTCACGTGCTTCCGCGAGAATTTATGGTGGACGGACAAGAGGGCGTGCGCGAGCCGTTGGGTCTGTCGGGAAACCGCCTCGAGGTGAATGTACACGTCATCACCGGAGCCGTCACATCTGCACAAAACATTATTAAGAGTGTGAATCGTGCAGGCCTGGACGTCGTGGACATCATCCTTCAACCGCTCGCGTCGAGCGAAGCGGTGTTGGGACAGGAAGAGCGCGACTTGGGTGTCGCCATGGTAGATCTGGGAGGAGGCACTACTGACCTTGCCATTTTCCTCGATGGGAGCATTCGACACTCTGCGGTACTGCCGATCGGGGGGCAGAATCTGACGAAAGATCTGGCAATCGGCCTCCTTACGTCGCAAACCGAGGCGGAGAAGATCAAGACCCAACACGGCATTGCACGAACCGAGCTGGTCACGGGCCATCAGGTCGTCGAAGTATCGTCTGTCGGGGATCGTCCGGCTCGAACGTTCTCACGTCGGGACATTGCTGAGATTCTCGAACCGCGAGTTGAAGAAATGTTTGAACTCGTACGAAGAGAAATTGTGCGAGCCGGCTATGAAGGGATGTTGGGTGCCGGAGTGGTAATCACAGGTGGAACGTCAATGTTGGAAGGCATGCTGGACGCGGCTGAGAAAGTGCTGAACTTGCCGGCTCGCCGAGGCATGCCCTCCGGGGTAGGTGGTTTGAGAGATATTGTCAGTCACCCCAGTCATGCAACCGGTGTGGGGCTCTTGCTGCATGCCCGACGGCATGCCGATGAACTGGAGACAGCTGGTCTTCGCAACGGCGGGACCTGGGGCAAGATGTTCGGGTGGACAAAGCGAGTATTAGAGGCCTTTTAACCAGAAGCCCGCGCATGCGACAGTCTCTCGCCATGCGTGGAAATATGAGGAGGTGTCCCGATGTTCTCCTTCCAGGAAGATATGTTGTTACCGGTCCGCATCAAGGTGATCGGAGTCGGTGGGGCCGGGTGCAATGCGGTCAATACCATGATCGCGTCCGGCCTGGCTCGGGTCGATTTTATCGCGGGTAACACGGATCTCCAGGCGCTCGATCGATCGCTAGCTCCTTATAAAATCCAACTGGGTCCGGAGCGGACCCGTGGGTTAGGTGCGGGAGCGCGGCCGGAAATCGGAAAGGAAGCCGCACTGGAAAGTAAAGACCACATCCGTGAGTGTCTCGATGGCGCTGACATGGTCTTTGTGACGGCGGGAATGGGCGGCGGGACAGGCACTGGAGCGACTCCGATTGTCGCAAGCATCGCCCGTGAATTGGGGATTCTCACAGTGGCCGTCGTCACGAAGCCGTTCCAGTATGAAGGTCAACGACGGCACAAACATGCGGAAGACGGCATTCGGGATCTGCGACGACACGTTGACACCCTGCTCGTGATTCCGAACCAGCGGCTGCTGGGGATTGTCGACAAGTCCACACCGCTCCTCGAAGCGTTCAAGGTTGCGGACGACGTATTGCGGCAAGCTATTCAAGGGATCGCCGATGTCATCACGACCACGGGTCATGTGAACGTCGATTTCGCCGATGTGCGGACGGTCATGTCTCACACGGGTCGGGCCGTGATGGGCATGGGCATTTCGCGTGGGCCGAATCGGGCGATTGAAGCAGCCCAAAAAGCCATCTCCAGTCCACTGCTCGAAGATGGCAGCGTGGAAGGGGCTCGCGGGGTACTGCTGAACATTACCGGAGGACCCAGCATGTCGCTCCATGAAATTGAGGAGGCCGCTTCCGTCGTTCAGCAGGCGGCTGATGCTGAAGCCAATATCATCGTGGGCCAAGTGATCAATCCTGACATGGGTGAAGATCTGGTCGTCACCGTGATTGCCACCGGCTTTGAGGGAGGGGAAGATACCGCGGCGGCAACGATGGGAGCGGAACGCACGACAGCCCGTGCGCCAAAACCGGCGCAACCGGTGTTGGCCGGAGTGGGCGCTGCGGTTGCAGCCGATCGGCCGATGAAAGATCTTGACCGTCCGACTTTTTTGCGACGGATGAGTGATGCGCGTGAATCCGTGGACCGGGCCGCCTTAGCGGCAGAAGACGAATGGGATGTACCGACATTTCTCCGGAAGCAGGCGGACTGATCGGGTGGTCAAGATCGAAATGGCTGTAGGAGGGATGGTGGTATGGTGAGCGCTCCGGTCATTACCGTGCCGGCCTTTGCGCCTGCGCGGAGCGGAGTCCGCCATTTTTTTGGGACCCGCCGACACGCTGCGGGTATCCCCGTTGAACTAGGTATTCCTGTTCAGGGTGCGCGAGGGGCCATCCGATCTTCGTGGATGCTCTCGGTGGAGCAGGTTCACGGGACGGATGTGCTCGTGGTGGATCGCGCGCTTTCACCCGCCGACCGCTTCCACGGTGGCTGGGATGCATTGGTCACCGATCAGCCTGGGCTTATGGTGGCAGTGCGGACGGCAGACTGTGTGCCTGTTCTCGTGCACGATCCCAAGCGTCGGGTGGTGGCTGCCATTCACGCAGGCTGGCGAGGCGCTGTCGCGGGCATCATTCGAAAGACCATTGCGTTGATGGCGGCGCGCTTTGGCTCGGCCCCAGAGCACCTGCGGCTCAGTATCGGCCCGTCCGCTGGGGTCTGCTGCTACGAGGTGGATGAACCGGTTCTGGACAGGCTGCGTCAGGAGTTTCGCAATTGGGAAAAAGTCGTTCGAAGCCGACGAAGCGGCAAGGCGCATCTCGACCTGAAAACGCTCATCAGAGAACAAGCACAGGCCGCCGGCACAAGTCCGGAGTCCATCACAGCCGTCAATCTATGCACCATTTGTCATGAGGACCTGTTCTTTTCCTACCGACGGGAAGGAAAGGTGATCGGCACGATGGTCAGCGCCATTGGGCTTGCCCCTTCGCAACGGTGAGGCAGAACCTCTGCCAATTGTCCCGTCCTTCCGTTACAATAAGCATGGTCCGCCGAGAGTGGTGGGGAGGAGTCGTTAAGCCCGATTGTCACGATGGAGCAGCCCGTCAGAGGGACGATCGCCGGACGTGTTCAGTTGGTCCTGTCGAAGATCCGGTCAGTGGCGGACAAAGTCGGGCGCTCTCCCTGCGGTATCCGACTCGTGGCTGCGACAAAGAGCGTGACGGTCGATCGCATTCAGGAGGGGATCGACGCCGGACTCCTGATTTTGGGGGAGAATCGAGTGCAGGAAGCGATTCCGAAGATCGCCGCACTTACGCAGGCGCCGGTTCGGTGGCATTTCATCGGGCAATTGCAGCGGCGCAAAGTGCGGTCGGTGATCGGCCTGTTTGACTTGATTCATTCGGTCGATAGCGTTGAACTCGCTCAGGAAATTGATCGCCGCGCTGGAGAAGCCGGTCGTTGCCAGGACATTCTGCTGGAGGTGAATATCGGGGACGAGCCAACGAAAGCCGGCTTTCGTCCCGATGAACTCGTTCGGTTGCTGCCGATAATGCCCGGATTCTCTCATGTTCGCATCAGGGGATTGATGGCCATTCCACCACCGACTGCTGATGCTGAGTTGGCTCGACCGTATTTTCGGGAGCTCCGGAACGTTGCCAGGCGAATTTCCGCGCTGAGTGTCCCATCAGTGATGATGGAGGAACTGTCCATGGGCATGTCTCACGACTTTGAAATCGCCATCGAAGAAGGGGCGACACTGGTCCGCCTCGGCACCGCCATCTTTGGATCACGTCATGCCTAGCCGGGCCTTCACACAAAAGATCGTATTTGTCGGCGGCGGTCAAATGGCTGAGGCGCTGATCGGGGGAATGCTCGCCGCCAAGCTCTGCGGGCCTGATCAGATCTGGGCGACTGATCCCGTCACTGCAAGGCTTGATCATCTCAAAAAGAAATACGGGATTCAGGCGGGCGGGCAGAATCGCGAAGCCGTGGTTTGGGGAGATCTTGTAGTTCTGGCCGTGAAGCCGCAAGTTGTCGATGCGGTGCTTAGGGAGATTGGCCCTGAGGCGGCAAAGGCGCTGATCGTCTCAATCGTCGCCGGCGTGCCGATACGCCGAATCGTGGATGCCTGCGGCCAACAGACACGCGTCATTCGGGCCATGCCTAATACCCCGGCGATGGTGCAGGAAGGAATGACGGCCTTGGTGATTGGTCCTGGTGTGCAAGATCACGAGGTGGTCTCTGTCCGGAAAATTTTCGAGTCGGTCGGCAAAGTCGTGCCTGTCGAGGAGAAGCAGATGGATGCCGTGACAGGGCTTAGTGGAAGCGGTCCGGCCTATGTGTTCCTCGCTATCGAGGCCCTGACTGATGGCGGAGTAAAAATGGGCTTGCCGCGAGAGACGGCCGGCTTGCTGGCCGCGCAGACTGTCTTGGGTGCCGCGCGTATGGTATTGGATACCGGACAGCATCCAGCTCGTCTCAAAGATCAGGTTGCATCGCCTGGGGGTACGACGATTGCCGGTCTGCATCGATTGGAACAGGGCGGGTTGCGGGCGACTTTGATTGATGCGATCGAAGCCGCGACGAAACGATCTCAGAAGCTCGGACGCTGATGTTTATGGTGGGAAACTTCTTGAATGCGTTGGGCTCGGTGATTTATTACGTGTTAGAGATTTACATATACGTAGTTGTCGCTCGCGCGCTCATTTCATGGGTCAACCCGGACCCTTGGAACCCGATCGTGCAATTTCTCGACAAGGTGACAGAGCCAGCATTGGCTCCTATCCGACGGTTAATCGGTTGGCGATTGGGTTTGGATCTATCACCGTTTATCCTCATTTTAATACTCATCTTCCTGCAAAAATTCATTGTGCCTTCACTTTTTCAGATGGCAGCAGCGATTGGATAGAACTGCTACTGGAGGGATGCTATGAAAATCACACCGCTCGACATTCAACAGATGGTTTTCCGGGTCAAGTTCCGCGGCTACGATCGGGAAGAGGTCAATCGGTTTCTTGAGGAAGTGGCACAGACCGTCGAGTTATTGAACCGCGACAACGCGGCGTCGCGTGAGCGAGTCGCCTTCTTAGAGCAGCAGGTGACGGAATTGAAGCGGACGGAGGCAATGCTATCGAAAACGTTGGTATCGGCACAGTCACTGGCCGATGACGTCAAGCGCAGCGCCCAGCGGGACGCCGACCTGATCGTCAAAGAGGCGGAGTTGAAGGCCGGCGAGCTGTTCCGACAGGCGCGGGTTGAACTGGCGGAGACGCAGCGAGATCTCTCCCAGCTGCAGAAGCAGAGGTTGCTCATGGTCGAACGGATGCGGGCGACGCTCCATACCTTCGAGCGGATGCTGGACGTCGAGGCCAGTGAGGCTTATCAGGATAGAGGCGAGGTGCCTGAAGAAAAGCTGGAAGGCCAGTCGAGTCCTGCCCGCTGAGCAGCCGCAGATTGCATTCCCTGTGCGCGGGCGCTTACCCGGGCGAGTGTGTCACGATTATGCAGGCCCCTCCTTCACTCCACGCGGCGCTGGAACAGGCCGTCGCCAGCGGAATATTCCCCGGTGCTGTCCTCGCGATTCGTCAAGGTGGGGGGCCTAGCTGCCTCATAACTGCCGGGCGCATTTCCACCGATCCTTCTAGTAACCCTGTCACCTCATCGACGGTTTATGACCTTGCGTCTTTGACGAAGCCGTTGGCGACGGTCACGTCTTTGGCGTTGTTGATTCAAAGAGGTCAGTGCCGACTCGACGATCACGTGGATGGGCTTTTGCCTGAATTAGAGGATGCGGCTGTTGGGCGGGCAACGCTCCGGCAATTGCTCGCTCACAGTTCGGGCTTGCCGGGTTGGCGCGGGTTTTACGAACATCTGAGTCCGAATGCCATCCTTCCTTCATCAGAACAAGCCAGGGTCCATGCAGGCCAACAAGTGCTGCAGTTGATCAAACGAGAAGCCTTGATTTACGAAAGAGGTGAGAGGAGTCTGTATAGTGATCTCGGGTTCATGCTCCTCGGACTGGTGATCGAGCGCCTGAGCAGCATGACCTTGGATCAATTCGTCAGTGAGCAGATCGTTCAACCGTTGAACGCCCACCCCTTGTGCTATTTGCCGACAGACCATGAGGGGCAGTCTCGGAAGACGTCGATGATCAATGTGATCGCTCCCACTGAATGTGACGAATGGAGAGGACGTCTTCTGTATGGAGAGGTCCACGATGAGAACGCGGCGGCACTGGGTGGGGTGGCAGGACATGCGGGATTGTTCGGGACGGCGGAAGCAGTTCTAGCTCTGACTGGGGCTTGGCTGGCTGGCTATCATCGTAAGCCGTCGATTCTGAATCATGAAGTCGTGAGGGATTTTACGAGGCGACAGACCACCGTTCCTGAATCCAGCTGGGCACTGGGGTGGGATACGCCTTCTTTGCCCTCCTCGTCGGGGCAGTATTTTTCGAGCCAATCATTTGGCCATCTGGGGTATACAGGAACGTCGACCTGGATTGATCCGGAGCGCGAATTGGAAGTGGTTTTGCTGTCGAACCGGGTGCATCCAACCAGGAAGAACGAGGGGATAAGGAACCTTCGCCCTGCGATTCATGATTTGGTCTACCAGGAGTTTGTGATAGGTCGCTAGGGATGGTCGGCGTACTCGATCCAGGTTTCTTTTTCAGCGAGATAGCGCGTCCCTTTGAAGTTAGCCCGTGTCCTCATTCGAATGAAACCCAACCCCTGAAGTTTCTTGACCAGTTCGTCAACCGCGGCGATGATGGTGGAATGCGACCCGCCCTCAACGGTGAGGGCTTCGTAGGTGACCTTGGCCGCGTATCCGGATACTGTTCGATTGACGAGGATGGCGCGACTAAAATACCGGTCGCTCGGATCCACTCCTTCAATCTGGTGTTTCTCAACCAATCCCTCTTTCTTAAAGAGCAGCGGCAGTATGCTCATTCACTCCTCCACAATCTCCGGATGTCATGCACGGGGGGAAAATTATAGGAGCCTTCCGAGGCGACTGCAACCGCGTTGACAAGGGCTACCCCGATTACTATGATGCTTCCCCTCATCAAGTCGGAGGCTTCCTTCCTTCGTCGCTACCATGAACATCCCGAACAGCTTGACGATTCTTCGCATTCTGCTTATCCCCGTCTTCATAGGGTTTATGATGTACGGCGAGGATGGGCTTGCACTGCTCGCACTGCTCGTGGCCGGACTCACTGATGCGATTGACGGTACCCTTGCGCGCAAGTTAAACCAAAGCACGAGGCTGGGAGCATTCCTCGATCCTCTTGCGGATAAGCTACTTCTTATCTCTGGATTTATTTGCCTTTCGATACTTCATCTGGTGCCGTCATGGCTGGTTATATTGGTCGTGAGCCGGGACGCTATGCTCTTGGTGGGTACGGTGGTTGCGCACTTGACCAATACGACGATTGACATTAGCTCGACAATTTTGGGGAAGGGGACGACATTGCTTCAGTTGAGCTATGTATTCTTGGTTGTTTTCCTGACGTGGCGCGGTCTTGGTCTGTCCGTGCTGACCCCCCTTATAGTGATTATGGTCGGATTCACCCTCGCCTCAGGTCTGCACTATCTCTACCGAGGTTATAGGTATACCAATGCAGCCTCTCCGTTGAACTAAGTTCCCGGCTTCTTGGTTGACGGTGCGTCCCCCTTCAGGCCGTCGAGCAAATAATGTAATTCTTTTGACAGGTTTTGAGCTGCCCAGTAGACTCGCTTCGTAGGGGTACCCATCTCCCATAACCGGCTCACGGAGCCACAACAGGACAAGAAAGTCTATGGCCACGTTTGCATACGTTGGACGAAGCAAGGCAGGGTCAATCAAGAAGGGCGAGCTCGTTGCCAAAACTCGTGATGAGGCGGTCGACCAACTGCGCAAGCAGAACGTCGTCGTCACGAGTCTCGATGAAAAGGCTGCGAAAGAAGGTTTTAAGCTTCGCTTCGGGACAGGAGTTTCGGACAAGGATCTTGTGGTGTTCACGCGACAGTTCGGCACCATGATCAACGCGGGGTTGCCTCTGATCCAATGTCTCGAAATTCTCTCAACGCAATCGGAAAACGCCAATCTCCGCAAGGCGATACAGGAGGTAAAAGGGAAGGTCGAGGGAGGGTCGACATTCTCTGATGCGTTACGTAAGCATCCCAAGATTTTCGACGATTTGTACATCAATATGGTGCATGCCGGCGAAGTCGGAGGGTTGCTTGACACGATTCTCAATCGTCTTTCCAAACACATCGAAAAAGCAATGAAATTGAAGGGACAGATCAAGAGCGCGATGGTGTATCCCTCTGCCATCGTCGGCATCGCTGCCATCGTGATCACGGTCTTAATGATTTGGGTTATTCCTGTATTCGAAAAGATGTTCAAGGATATGTCCAACGGGAAAGTGGCGCTCCCAGGGCCGACTCAACTTGTGATCGACATGAGTAATTTCTTTCAGGGGAACTGGTATTTCATCTTGGGGGCCATTGTAGGAATCGCAGTCGGGGTAAAGAAGTATTACGCAACTTCTCAGGGAAGGCTGGTGATCGACAAGTTTTTGTTGAAGCTGCCGGTGTTTGGAGACTTGATCAGGAAGGCTTCAGTAGCAAAGTTTACGCGGACTCTAGGGACCTTACTGTCCAGCGGTGTCCCGTTGCTGGATGCGCTGACGATCTGCGCTAAGACCTCAGGAAACAAAGTTGTGGAAGGCGCTCTGCTTGATGCGAAAGTCAGTATCAGCGGAGGAAAAACGATCTCAGATCCCCTTGCCCAGAGCGGAACATTCCCCAAGATGGTGACTCACATGATCGCGGTTGGCGAATCGACAGGAGCGCTCGATAGCATGTTGGGAAAAATCGCAGATTTCTATGAGGAAGAAGTTGACCAGGCGGTCACGAATCTGACAGCCCTCTTAGAGCCCATGATGATGGTGTTCTTGGGTGTAACGGTCGGGTTTATTGTCGTGGCCATGTATTTGCCAATATTCACCATGGCATCTGCTATCGGATAAGCCATCACAGCGGGCCATGCGCCTCATTACTCAAAGTGGGTCGGGTAATGACGCGATTCGATTCTCCTGCAGGCCTCCTTCGCGGTGTCGAAGATCGCTCGACCTGCTTTCTCAACATACGTTGATTTCCACTCAATTGGTGTGAGGACCGGACGCCAAAACTACGATAAGTTTCCCCTAGCACGGGGGTAGTATGGGCGACATTAAGGCTAGAATTCACCGGTTGATGGGATGGCGCGTCGTCGTCGTGACCATTCTGTTGGGGCTCTCCCTCACATTCCAGGTCACCAAAGGTGAAAGGGTTGAAACCTTTTATGCGCTGATCGTCTTCACATATGCGATCACGATTCTCTATGCGCTAGTGCTTCGAAAGCTCGTGAGTCCTGATGCTCTTGTGCAGTTTGCTTGGGCTCAGATCACCGTCGATTTTCTGCTCGAAACCGTGTTGATCGCTCGAACGGGAGGGATTGAAAGTCCGTTTGCCGTCCTCTATGTCATCACCGTTACGGTGGCGAGTCTTGTTCCGCGTCGCCGTGTGGGACTCCTGACCGCCAGTCTCTGTATCATCCTGTTTGGAATTCTTACCAATGTTCAACTCTACGGGTTCGCTGAAGTATGGGGTTGGTTACCCTCTCCTCGTCTGAGCGCCGCAGAAACTCTTCAGGCATTTGGCGTCTATGGCCTTGCTTTTTTGGTTGTTGGTTTTTTGAGTGGGGCCCTTGCGGATCAGCTCCGGCGTGCAGACGAATCGCTCCGTGAAAAGGAGCAAGGGCTGATCCGTCTCCAGGCGTTCCATGAAAATATTGTCCGGAGCATCAGCAGCGGTGTGTTCACGACAGACGACGGAGGGCGAATTACCTCGTTCAATCCGGCTGCGCAGGAGGCGACGGGTTACAGTTTTGAGCAAGTACAGGGGCGTCCCTGGCGGGAGGTGTTCAATTGGCATCCAAGTCAACAGAACGATGAACGCATACTGGAGGCGTCCGCCAACAGGCGGTTCGAAGTGGAATGTAAGCGGGCCGACGGGAGTCGGCTGATCCTCGGCATGACCCTCTCGCCTCTGCATGAGCAGGGAGAGGAAACGGGTTTGGTCGGCGTGTTCAAGGACCTCACGCAGATTCGAGCCTTGGAAGAGGAGATGCGGCGTAAAGACTGGCTGGCCAGCCTTGGAGAAATGTCGGCGGGGATGGCGCATGAAATCCGGAACCCTCTCGGGGCGCTCGCCGGGGCCATGCAGATGCTTCGCAAGGATCTCCATGCGGATGAGACAAGTCAACGCCTAATGGACATCGCGGTCCGTGAGGCCACCAGGCTGGATACCATCGTTACGCAGTTTCTCCAGTACGCCAGACCGCCGGCGCTGAATTTGGCGGAGTCCGATTTGAACAAAGTCCTTGCTGAGACCCTTGATCTGGTACAACATGAAGCACGGACGAGGATGAACATCAAGATCGTAACGTCTCTCGCAGGCGGGGCTCTACTCGGGCAAGTGGATCAGGACCAAATGAAACAAGTCTTCTGGAATCTGGCGACCAATGCCTTCGATGCCATGCCGAGGGGTGGCCAACTCACGATTGCGACCGGCTGTCGCAAGATCGATGTCGGCGGGCGAAAAGCGGATGTCATCGAGATCTCGTTTCAAGATACCGGGGGAGGAATCCCCAAGAAAAATCTCGACAAGATTTTTCTGCCCTTCTTTACCACGAAAAAGCAAGGGTCGGGATTAGGATTGGCTGCCGTGCATCGGATCGTCGATCTTCACGGCGGATGGATCAAGGTGGATAGCCAGGAGCGTCAGGGATCACGCTTTGTGGTCTGTCTGCCCCGTTCGGCGGAAGCCGGTGTTCGGCTGTGGCACGAAGGTTGGGAACCGTGGAAAAGATCCTAGTCGTTGATGATGAGCAGAGCTTACGGGAAGTGTTGAGCATCATGCTCAAGCGGGCCGGGTATGCCGTCACGAGTGCGGCTGACGGAGAGGAAGCGATCGAACAACTGAACAAGGAAATCTTTGACCTGGTCATCACCGACTTGCGGATGCCGAAGGTTGACGGGATGGAGATCCTCAAAGCGGTAAAATCAGCATCGCCGGAAACGGTCGTGCTGGTTATTACGGCGTTTGCGACCGCCGATTCGGCCGTCGAAGCGATGAAGCAGGGCGCCTACGACTATCTGACGAAGCCGTTCCAGGTCGATGAAGTTCAGCTGATCATTCGCAACGCGTTGGAGAAACGTCGCCTTACGACCGAGAACATGTTGCTGAAGCGTGAGATGGCGAGCCAGTCGTCATTCGCGCAGTTGGTCGGCCAGAGTGATGCTATGCAGAAGGTGTTCGATGTCGTGCGGAAAGTGGCCGACTCGAAGAGTAATGTCTTGATTTTTGGCGAAAGTGGAACGGGCAAAGAATTGGTCGCGCGCGCGATCCATTATAACAGCGCCAGAAGCTCCATGCCGTTTATGGCCGTCAACTGCAGCGCGGTTCCCGAGACCCTCTTGGAAAGCGAACTCTTCGGTCATGTGAAGGGATCATTCACCGGCGCGATCTCGAATAAGGCCGGGTTGTTCGAGGTGGCCAACGGCGGGACCATCTTTCTCGACGAGATCGGTGATACGACCCCGACGATCCAGGTGAAACTCCTGCGTGTCATCCAGGAACGAGAATTCCGGCGTGTGGGCGGTAACCAGGACATCAAAGTCGATGTGCGAATCGTGGCTGCGACGAACAAAGACCTTGAAAAGGCTGTCGCCGACGGATCCTTCCGCGAAGACCTTTACTATCGACTGGATGTGATCCCGATTCGACTCCCACCGCTGCGTTTGCGCAGCGGCGACATTCCTTTATTGGTTACCCACTTCCTGGAGCGGTTTTCAAAGGAAAGCGGGAAGCCCATGACGGTGCTGGCTCCTGAGGCCATGCATGTGTTGTTGGGGCATGAATGGCGTGGCAACGTCAGAGAATTGGAGAATTTGATCGAGCGCGTCGTCGCCTTTTCAACCGGGGCGACGGTCACGGACGCAGATGTGCGTGCGTGGCTCCACCGGCCTATGGAGCCTCCGCAGCAACAAGGAGCCCCGACGGACTTGACCGACGACGGATTGGATCTCGAAGCGCTCATCAACGGGATCGAGAAAGATTTGCTGCTCAAGGCGCTTGAGCGATCGAAATGGGTCAAGAAGAAAGCCGCTCGGCTGCTGCGGCTGAACACAAGGTCATTCCGGTATCGGCTGGAGAAGTATGCTATAAAAGGAGGTCGTGACTAAGAGTTCTCCCGGATCGATCTCGACGCAATCCTCTCCGATCACCGTACTTGCCCCTGCGAAGATCAATCTCATCCTCCGAATTCTCGACCGCCGTGCCGACGGGTTCCACAACCTCTGGTCTCTCATGCAGACAGTGGGGTTGGAAGACGAAGTCGCCATCCAACTCAGTCCGCATCACGCCGGCATCAAACTGCAGTGCGATACGCTCTCATTGAATACGGATCAGACCAATCTTGTGTATCGTGCCGCTGCGGCGGTGCTTCAACGCAGCGAGCAGAAGACCGGGTTGGACGTAGTCCTCACCAAGCGAATCCCGATGGGGGCGGGGTTAGGGGGAGGAAGTAGCGACGCGGCTGCGACGATCGTTGGGCTAAACCGATTGCTGAATTTGGGATGGTCGGCGACCGACATGGCTCACGTGGGCCAATCATTAGGGAGTGATGTCCCGTTCTTTTTTTTCGCTCCGTCGGCCACTGTGGCAGGCCGAGGCGAACGGGTGAACCGCATTCGAATTGCGGGAAGTCGATGGGTGGTCCTCGTGAATCCTGGATTCCCAATTGAAACCACGTGGGCGTACGGGCAACTTTCCTCAACTCGATCCGGGGTACGAGCGCTCTCCGAGTCCCATGCCGCGCTGGGGAGTGAACATCATCTCTCATGGGAGCAAGTTCTCGGAATAGCGGAAAACGACTTTGAACTCCCGGTCTATGCGGCCCACCCTGTTCTTCAGGAAATCAAGCAGAAGCTCATCGCTCGGGGTGCTGAAGTTGCGCTGTTGTCGGGCAGCGGGGCGACGGTCTTTGGCATTTTTCGGGATGAGGGAAGAGCCCAGCAAGCGCGGACCTATTTTCAGGCCGAGTCTCATTTCAGGGTCTTCACGGTTCCTACCGGCTCTGGTCCGCTGATCGTGAAGCCGTGAAGGATCTGCGGTTCAGGGCGTTTGGTTGACAAGGATCGCCTATTTCCGATAGAGTTTCTCCCTTAGCTTGGTTGGCTTCCTTAGCATCGTGCAGCGAACGAGGGAGGCATGGCTCATAAGAGTCTGCCGACGCTTACCGCAAAAGAACCACTAGAGAATTCAGCGCATTACAGACTGACGATAAGACGGTCCGAAAAAACCCGATGAACAGAGAATTGAAAATTTTCTCTGGGAACGCCAATCTTGCGCTCGCACAGGAGATTTCTGCCTATTTAGGGCAGAAGCTCGGCGAGGCAACCGTGTCGTCATTCAGCGACGGAGAGATTCGTGTCAAGATCGATGAGAATGTGCGTGGTGCGGATGTCTTCGTCGTGCAATCGTGCTGCCAGCCGGTGAATGATTCGCTCATGGAGTTGTTGATCATCATCGATGCGCTCAAGCGGTCGTCAGCCAACCGGATCACCGCCGTCATCCCGTACTTCGGCTACGCACGGCAGGACCGAAAGGATCAGCCGCGTGTGCCCATTACCGCCAAGCTGGTTGCTGATTTGATAACGACCGCGGGAGCTGACCGCGTCTTGACAATGGACCTCCACGCCGGCCAAATCCAAGGCTTTTTCAATGTGCCGGTGGATCACCTCTATGCGCTACCCGTGTTGCTCGATTACATCACCAAGAAAAAGATTAACGGGCTTGTTGTCGTGTCGCCCGACGCCGGTGGTGTGGAGCGAGCGAGGGCGTTTGCCAAGCGCCTGCAGGCCAATCTGGCAATCATCGACAAGCGGCGCGAAGGTCCGAATCAGACGCAGATCATGAACATCATCGGTGATGTGCAGGGAAAGAGCGTATTGCTCCTCGACGACATGATCGATACGGCCGGGACGATTGTCCAGGGAGCGCGGGCTTGCGCCGATCAAGGAGCACGGGAAGTCTTGACCGCGTGCACGCATGCTGTGCTGTCAGGATCGGCGCTCGATCGGTTGCAGGCGTCGTGCATCTCGCAGGTGGTGATCACGAATACTATCCCGTTGCGTGGAAAAGAGCAGGTCTGTCCAAAGTTGCATCAATTATCTGTGGCGCCGCTCCTAGGCGAAGCCATCAGACGCATTCATGAAGACGAGTCAGTCAGCTCACTATTTGCCTAGGACCTCCACACGCAAGGCCACCGGCTGGAAGCAGGGGAGACGGAGGAGCATTATGAAATTCGATCTAACAGCGGTGGCAAGAGACCGGGCGGGTAAAGGTGCCGCGCGGTCCATGCGCCGTGCGGGAAAGGTCCCGGCGGTGCTCTACGGCCAGGGTGAGTGCCTACTCGTGACGGTCGATCCTGAAGAGCTGATCAAGATTTTGAAGTCTCGGGCGGGAAGCACCGCCTTGATTTCCTTGACCGTGACTGGGGTGAAGTCCAAACCAAACCGCACCGCTCTCCTGCGTGACTATCAAGTCGATCCAGTGAGCGGCACCGTGCTGCATGCGGATCTGTTTGAGATTTCCATGAGCAAGCCGATTCGCGTCAAGGTTCCGATCCAGATCATCGGCGGGGTTCCGGCCGGAGTGAAGGAGGGCGGCGTGCTGCACCACAACATGCGCGATTTGCACGTCGAATGTCTCCCGGCTGCTTTGCCGGACCACATCGAAGTGGATGCGTCGGCCTTGAATATTGGCGACGGCATCCACTTGAAAGAAATCGCGCCGCGCGAAGGGGTCCGGTTCTTGGACGATCCCGACCAGATGGTCGTCAGCGTGGCGGCGCCGATATCGGAGGCCAAACTCGAAGCCCTGTTGACGAGCGCGGCAGGACCGGCGGCCGAACCGGAAGTGATCGCCAAGGGCAAGGAGGCGGCGGCTGTGGCTGAGGGGGCTGAGGGTGTGGAACCGGCCAAGGCCGGCGCCGCGGCGCCCGCTGCTGTCGGAGAACCCAAGGCGGGCGAGAAGAAGGAAGTCGCCAAAGAAGCCCCCAAGGCTGAGAAGAAGGAACCCGAAAAGAAGAAATAGCGGTGCGTCTCATCGTGGGACTAGGCAATCCCGGCAAAGCCTATGCCCGGACCCGTCACAACGTCGGTATATGGGTCATCGAGCGGACTGCCGCGCGATGGTCAATCCGTCTCCACTCCCTTGACACAGCTCAGCGAGGCTCCGGGAGGCTCGGTTCGGAGGTGATCGAACTGGCTGGTCTGCTGGACTCGATGAATGTCTGCGGCCCTCCCCTCAGAGACCTCCTACAAGACTTGAAACTCACACCCGACGAACTCATTGTCGTTCACGATGATCTCGATCTGGAGCCGGGGCGACTGCGGATTAAGGTGGGTGGAGGGCATGGGGGACACAACGGGATCAAGTCAGTCGTGGGGGCGCTCGGTACTCCGCAATTCGTCCGGCTCAAAATTGGGATCGGTCGGCCTGCGTCAAGTCAAGATCCTGCCGACTATGTGCTGGAGCCATTTGCGAACGAAGAGTTCAAGGTGTTGAGCCCCTGCCTCGATCGCGCCGTCAATGCGCTGGAATGTCTGATTGTTCGAGGAGTCGCGGTGGCGATGAACGAGTTTAATGTGCGCGAACGAGCAACTAATGATGGAGATGAAGGACTGAGGACTGAGGACTGAGGCCTGCGGAATTCTCTCAGCACGCAGTCCTCATCGCTCAGCACTGTTGTGATGGGTCTCTCTTGCGGCATGATCGGGCTGCCCAACGTGGGGAAAACGACGGTCTTCAATGCGCTCGTGGGCGCGGGGGCGGTGGTGGCCAACTATCCGTTCTCGACCGTGGAGACAAACGTCGGCATCGCGCAGGTACCAGACCCTCGGCTGGATCGGCTCTTTGAGATTTTTCAATCGAAGAAGAAAACCCCGAGCACATTGGAGGTACGGGATATCGCCGGCCTGGTCGAAGGGGCCAGCACAGGGGAAGGGCTGGGCAATCAATTCCTGTCGAAGATCCGCGAGGTGGATGCATTGCTGCACGTGGTCCGCTGCTTTCAGGGTGGGGATGTGGTCCATGTGAGCGGCAGCGTTAACCCGATTCGAGACATCGGCACAATCGAAACCGAACTCATGTTGGCTGATCTCGAAACCTTGGATCGCTGCAAGCAGCGGGTGGAGAAAAAGGTACGAGCAGGAGACAAGAAAGCCGCCGTTGAGATGACGTTTCTCCAGCGGCTGATGGGGTTGCTGGACAAGGGCGAATGGTTGGGTAATCTATCGTACAAGCCGGAAGAGCAGGCAATGTTGGACGGGTACCAATTGCTCGCTGCCAAACCGGTCCTATTCGTGGCGAACGTCTCGGAAGGGGCCACTACGGACGAGGCGATGGTGAAGACGGTCCGTGAGTTTGCTGAAAAGCGAGGCGCACGGGTTGTGGCGATCCGCGGGCAGATCGAGGCTGAGCTTTCGACTTTGGCCGAACTTGAACGAGGGGCGTTTCTCAGGGACATGGGGCTCACTGAATCGGGGCTCGTGCGGCTCACGCGCGAAGCCTATCAGCTGCTCAACCTGATCACCTTCTTTACCGCGGGCGAAACCGAGTCGCGCGCCTGGCCTTTGCGAAAAGGGCTTACCGCCCCGCAGGCGGCGGGCAAGGTTCACTCCGATATGGAACGCGGATTCATTCGAGCCGAGGTCTATCACTACGACGACTTGCTGGCCTGCGGATCAGAAGCGAAGGTGAAGGAGAAGGGATTGTTCCGCCTCGAGGGGAAAGACTATGTGATCAAAGAAGCGGACATCGTATATTTCCGGTTCAATGTCTAACCGTTACTGAGCGAGTGAAGTCGAATGATCAAAGTCTTGTTGGTTGAAGCGAGCGCAGCCGACGCCCGTCAGGCCTGCGACATGCTCACAGAAGCAGGAGAGGGAGGCATTCACGTCACTCACGTTGAGAAGCTGAGCACGGCCCTTCGCAAGCTGAATCGAGAATCATTCGATGTCATCCTGCTCTACGGGGAGCTGATCGATACCCATGGTTTGGGTATGCTCGATCTGCTCCAGGCCGCATTCGCCCGAATGCCAATCGTAATGCTGACGGACCAGAAAGATGCCGGCAAAGAGCGGCAAGCGATCCAGCGGGGTATTCAGGACGTCATCGTCAAGAAACTGTGGACAGCGGAACAACTGGTGAGGTCGGTCCGGCACGCCGTCGATCGGAAAGAAGCCGAACGACACCTGGCGTATCTGGCGCAGTACGATCCGCTGACCGCGTTGGCCAATCGTGCATTGTTCCGGGATCGCTTGATTCATGCGATTCGGATCGCGAAGCGGAAAAAACAAGAAGTCGGGGTCGTGTTGCTGGGACTCGATCAATTCAAGACCCTGGCCGAATTGCTCGGCTCCGATGGGTGTGATGCGTTGCTCAAGGAGACGGCGAATCGTCTCAAACAATGCATGAGAGAGGTCGATACTGTGGCGCGCATCGAAGGCGACGAATTCACTTGCTTGCTCGAGGGTATCAACTGCCGGGCCGATACGGAGCTCGTGGCTAAGCGGGTTCTTGACTCCATCGCGCAGCCGTTCACAGTGAAGGGGGAGGAGGTAGCAGTGACGGCAAGCCTGGGGCTGACGGTGTATCCGCTCGACGGCCAATTGGTTGATGAGTTGCTACAGCGGGCCCGTGACGCGTTGACCGCTGCCCAGGAATCCGGCGGCGGGAGCTATCAGTTTTCCGCGTCTCGGTGAGCAGGCTGGAATCCTCAGAGAGGTCTCTTACCGCGGCAACATGACGACTTGTGGCTCAGGAGCGAAGGCACAGGAATAGTTCCGGCTAAAAGGCAAAGACTATGTCATTAAAGAAGCGCATTTTGTGGATGTTGGATCCAATGTGTACCGATCGAATCGGATCTCACAGAGATTCGTACCACTCAAGCTGTTAATTTGACAGGCTCTTTCAGCCTGTGGTACCGTGCGCCCCTCGTTGCGCCGAGGAGGCGCCCTACACCTCGCTCCCGACTCGTTCGGGGGCCTTTGTCCAGGAGGATTGCTGCATGGAGCTCTACGAGTCTCTGTTCATTATTCGTCCGTCCGTCTCCGATGAGGAAACGAATGCACTCATCGAGAAGATGAAGGGCGTGGCCGATAGGACCGGCGCGCAGTTCATCAAGGCTGAAAACTTGGGTAAGAAGAAGCTTGCCTATGAAGTGCGACGCGAGCGGAAGGGCACCTACGCCTACTTTTACTTCAAGGCGCCGACCAATACGGTCGGCGAGCTTGAGCGGGCCTATCGGTTGGAGGACAACATCATCAAGTTCCTCACGATCCATCACGAAAAGGAACTGACGCCGCGACATCAAGGGGACGCCTCGGCTCTGGAGTCTGACGGTGGCCGGATTTAACAAAGTCATTCTCATGGGGAATCTCACGCGGAATCCCGAGCTACGGTACACGCCGAGCGGGACGCCGGTGGCGACTTTCGGGCTCGCGGTGAGCCGTCGGTTCAAGCAGGGCGAAGACCTGAAAGATGAAGTCTGTTTTGTCGATATTGTGGTGTTCGGCAGGCAAGCGGAACATTGCGGGCAATATCTTAGCAAGGGCAACGGGGCGATCGTCGAAGGGCGATTGCAGCAGCGCCGATGGGAAACCGAAGACGGCCAAAAACGAAGCAAACATGAAGTCGTCGCACAGACCGTGACCTTTATGCCGAAACGGCAGGACGGCGGCGGCCCAGTGGCAGGGGGTGGAGGGGCAGAACCTCCGGTTTACGATGAGGCCGGCTATGAGGCTGATGATCAAGGCTAGTTGCTCTGAACGAGGGGGAAGTGATGGAACGAAATGACAGCGAACGTGGGGGAGGCGGAAGCCGTTTGTTCCAACGAAGACGGCCTTGCCGATTTTGCATAGATCAGGCACCGATCGATTTCAAGGATACCGGGTTGCTCAGGAATTTCCTGACCGAGCGGGGGCGCATTGTTCCGCGCCGGATTTCCGGGAACTGTACGCGCCATCAGCGTGAGCTGACGGTCGCGGTCAAGCGGGCTCGACATATCGCCATCATCAGCTTCGCGGAGGAACGATAACGAGGGTGACTGGCGATTCCGACACTCTGGAGTGGGGGCAGCGGCGTGCCGCTGGGGATCATCATGGATCTACTCACACCCAAGATCGCAAGCATCACGGCAGAAGGGCTCTCACTGTCG
>JBQTHY010000219.1:0-4501 GCA_052389395.1 Nitrospiraceae bacterium
ACTGCCAGCTTTGCCGCGATCTTTGCGATCGGGAACCCTGTCGCTTTCGATGCCAACGCCGAGCTCCTGGATACTCGGGGGTTCATTTCAATGACGACCATCTCCCCGTTTGCCGGATTGATGCCGAACTGAATATTCGATCCACCTGTGTCGACCCCGATTTCCCGGATAATTTTAAGCGCTGCGTCCCGCATCCGCTGGTACTCTTTGTCGGTCAAGGTCATGGCTGGCGCCACCGTGATGCTATCGCCCGTATGCACGCCCATCGGATCGAGATTTTCGATGGGACACACGATCACGACATTGTCCTTGAGATCACGCATGACCTCCAACTCAAACTCTTTCCACCCGATAACCGATTCCTCGATTAGAACTTGGCTGGCAGGACTTGTGGCCAACCCCCAATCGATCAGCCTCTCAAACTCCTCTCGATTGTAGGCGATGTTTCCGCCGGTTCCCCCTAACGTGAAAGAGGGACGGATAACGGCAGGGAACCCCACCGGTCCCAGGATCGCGACCGCTTCATGGCGATTGTGCGCCGTCCCGCTCTTGGGCACGCGTAGTCCGATCCGCTGCATCGCCAGCTTGAAGGCTTCCCGGTCTTCCGCTTTATGAATGGCTTCTGCGGACGCACCGATGAGCTTAACGCCATACTTTTCAAGGACCCCGCGTTTGACCAATCCCACGGTCGTATTGAGCGCTGTCTGTCCCCCCATAGTGGGGAGCAACGCATCGGGCCGCTCGCGTTCGATCACCTTTTCGACGACATCCAGCGTACTGGGCTCCACGTAGGTTCGATCGGCCTGCTCCGGGTCCGTCATGATCGTGGCAGGGTTGCTGTTGATCAGAATGACTTTATAGCCTTCTTCCTTCAGTGCCTTGCAGGCCTGTGTTCCCGAATAGTCGAATTCACAAGCTTGGCCGATGATGATTGGACCGGAACCGATCATGAGGACGGAACGAATATCCGTACGTTTCGGCATGGAATCCCTGTGTGCCGGTTAGCTTGATTGCGGCATGGGCCCGATAAGAGGCCGGTAAGGAGCCGGGGCAGGCTGCACGGCTCCAGAACCGCGGTAGAGCTGTAACGCCTCGGGGAGCCAGGCTTCGATTTGATTGATACGTGTCACGTCCGAGGGATGAGTAGAGAGAAACTCTGGGATGGCCTGCTGCGAACGGAAACAGACTTTTCCGATCATCTGCCTGGGGCACCCGCTCATTCGCTCCCAGAACGGCACCGCCTCGCGAGGATCATAGCCCGCCTCAGCCATCAGTCGGAGTCCGATATAGTCCGCTTCAGACTCTTGTTTTCGATTGAACGGCAAGGACACGTTGACTCCATAAGCGCCCAAGATCCCCTGGATCGCTCCTGCTCCCCCTCGACCACCAGCACCTGACGCGGCTGCACCGATCGCTCCCAACTGGACGATTTGGTCGATGATGCTTCGGCTCATCCGTTCGACCCCATGCCGCTGAAGCGCATGGGCGACCTCATGCCCCATCACCGTGGCCAAACCTGCCTCGGTCTTCGTGTGCTTCAGAATACCGGTGAACACCGCCACCTTACCGCCAGGCAGCGCGAAGGCGTTGATCATCTTGTCATCCTCGATCACAGCAAATTCCCATTGATACTCCGGCTTGTTGGCCGCCTTCGCAATCCGCTGGCCGACACGCTGTACCATGTCGTTGATTTCTGGATTCTCATTGAGGCGGGCTTGGCGCAGCACTTGACGGTACGCCTCTAGTCCATACTGCAGTTCCTTTTCCTCAGAGAAGAAGATCAGCTGATCACGAGCAGTTCCGGGCGCACGATAACACCCCTCCAGCGCCGAGACGAGGGCGGCCGCCACCCCCATAGTACAGGCCACATACAATCCGGCAAACCCACGCACTCCGAGCGAGAGCATGGCGCGCCGGTTAACAGGAGTGTTGAAGAATTGACTCATTGTGTCATCCGAAGATTGATTCATTGGCTCATTGAAACATTGATTCATTACCGGACTCGTTCAGAAGGCAAATGACTCACTGGTAAAATGGTTCAATAGTCAATTCTCGGGCTACGGCATCCACAGGTACATGAACTGTGGCGATCCTCCACGGACAAACGACATCAGGTCGAGATTACCAAGACTTGCCAGCGGACTAGGCGCCATCAGCTTGGAATACACATTATTGGAGTACTCACCGGGACGTTTATAGGTGACCACCCGAGCTTCAGTCAGTCCCGCTTTCTGCTTCGCCAGGTTAACTGCATCTTCCAGGTAGCCGATTTCATCAACCAAACCCGACGCCTTGGCTTGATCCCCGGTATAGATTCGTCCATCTGCGAGTTTCTTGATCTGATCCATCTGTAGATTAGGGCGGCCTTCCTGCACGACGCTCAAGAAGCGCTGATAGAACGAATCGATGAGTCCTTGGAAGATGGCTCGTTCTTCCGTGGTCATGGTCCGGAACGGTGAGCCCATATCCTTGCGTGGCCCCGACGTGACCGCGGTGGCTTCAAGTCCCACTTTCTCCAACAGGCCGCGCGCATTGACCGTGAGCATGATCACGCCGATGCTGCCCGTGACTGATGAGGGATGTGCCATCACCATGTCTGCCGCGGCGGCAACATAGTAGCCCCCTGATGCACCCACGTCCATGATCGACGCGACAATGGGAATCTTCCGGGAGGCTTTGAACGTCTTGATCTCGTGATGAATGATATCCGACGCCGTCACCGTACCACCAGGCGTGTTGATGCGAAGCACGACGGCCTTCACGTTCTCATCCTGCGAGGCCCTGGTCACCTGCTCCTTTATGCTCGCGATGAGACTGGGTGCAGGGATGAGTCCGTCCGCGTCCTGGGAACTAATTACACCGGAGATCTCGATAAGCAGCACTTTCGCCTTCCCCGTGCCGCCGATCTGCGTTTCTTGGAGAGGCCCCGGACTTGGAAACAGCGGGAAATTGAAGGTACAGCCCGGCATCAACAGCCCAACGAGCAATACAACCGCGAGTCGATTATGCATGATGTCTCTCCATAAGTCGGACGAATTCCTCGAACAGATAGGCGGAATCATGAGGCCCCGGGGCCGCCTCCGGATGGTACTGGACCGAAAACACCGGCTGATCCAGCCACACCATGCCCTCAATTGAGTGATCGTTCAAGCTGAGATGAGTGATCGACAGCTTCCCACAGGGGGTCTCGACCACCGGGGGGCTCTTCGGCACCTCGCTGAACGATCCGGGAATCTGGACCGTAAAGTTATGGTTGTGCGAAGTAATTTCCACCTTCCTCGTCCGAAGGTCAATCACGGGGTGATTCGCACCGTGGTGACCGAATTTGAGTTTAGAGGTCTTGAGGCCTACCGCAAGGCCAAGAATCTGATGGCCCAAACAAATGCCGAAGATCGGATAGCGGCCGATCAGCCGTCGCACTGCTTCCTTCGCATAGGGGACGCCTTCCGGATCGCCGGGCCCATTGGAGAGGAAAATTCCGTCTGGCTTGAGAGCGTCAACTTCAGCCGCTGATGTTGACGCCGGAACAACCGTGACTTGACACCCGACATCGACCAACCGTTTCAGGATCTTCTCCTTGACGCCGAAATCATACGCTACCACCCGCCAAAGCCGACGGCTTGCTGCCTTCCGTTCGATCGGAAGCGAATCCGGAGCCCACTCGCCGGATCCTGTGTTCCATTGATAGGACTGTTGACAGGTGACTTCAGCCGCCAAATCTTGCCCGATGATGCCTGGAGCATCCTTCGCTTTCAGTACGGCGTGGGCAGGGTCAAGAGTGTCGTGCGTGATGACCCCTTCCTGCGATCCATATTCGCGCAAATGTCTCGTCAAGGCTCTCGTATCGAGCCCTTCAATGGCCACGACTTTCGCCTCTGTAAGGTACTCGTGAATCGTCTGTTGACTCCGCCAGTTGCTGGCTAGGCGGCTGGCTTCCATCACCACAAATCCCTCTGCCCAAATCCGGCGGGATTCGCGATCTTCCGGGGTGACGCCATAATTACCAATGTGGGGGCAGGTCATCGTGATAATCTGTCCTTTGTAGGACGGATCGGTCAGGACCTCCTGATAGCCGGTCATCGCCGTGTTAAACACGACTTCTCCCACCGTTTCACCTTCGTATCCAAGGGCACGGCCCTCGAAGAGCGTGCCGTCTGCCAATGCCAACAACGCTTTTTTCATTGGAATGCCCTCCCCCGATACAAGGACCGCTTCGCCTTGATCCCCATCAGGAGAATTCCCAGTACAAGATTGACGATGTAGAGCGACCGAACCGGTATAAGGATACCAAAAAGCGCCTCAAATGCTGCCTTCCTCTCTGCCTCCCCTTGCACCGCGAAGGCCTGAGCTTGAAGCGCCGCAGCATAGGGATGCAAGACCACAATAATGATACCGGCGATAGCCACCATCCCAGCCAGCCCTGCCATCTCACCCCAACTAACCGCCACGGCTGGATCGCCACTCCACCAGCGATCCCACGACGTGGCCCCCATGATTGCCA
>JBQTHY010000220.1:0-2878 GCA_052389395.1 Nitrospiraceae bacterium
GCCTCCGATCGGCTGTATTTCGCCCAATTGGTTGACAGAACCAGTTACTGCCAACCATTGATGGATCGGCAGATCGGCGAGACCGGAGAGAATGGCGGCGAGCTCTGCCACTGCCGCGCTATCACCTTCCACTTCTGAATAGGTCTGTTCGAAGGTCAACGAGGCGCTCATAGCGAAGGGATGGGAGCCGGCGAATTTTCCGGCGAGATAGCCGGCCAGCGTCATGACCCCCTTGCTGTGGATCGTGCCGGCAAGTTCCGCTTCGCGCTGAATATCGATCACGCCCTTGGTGCCGACATAGGTCCGGGCCGTGATCCGCGTGGGACGTCCGAAGGCGTAGTCGCCGAGCTGATGGACGGAGAGTCCATTGACCTGGCCTACGACCTCGCCGTCGAGATCGACCATCAGAGTGCCTTCCTTTATTTCATCCTGGATCCAGTGTTCGGCCAGATTGGAGCGGTGACGTTTGTGGAAGATCGCAGCATCGACGTCCGCCCGGGTCACGAAGGAATGACCTTCTTTTTTGGCCCAGTATCCTGCTTCGCGGATGAGATCACTCATCAGACTAAACCGCAAAGACAGCCGGTCGTGCCGATCGGCGAATCGAAACCCTTGCTTGATGACTTCGGCGACAGCGTCCGCTCCAAAGCGCGGCAGTCCTTCTTCGCGGCAGAGCTTGGCGATGAAGCGGGCGTATTGACGGTCCTGTCGCTCGCTCCGGACCACTTCGGTGTCGAAGTCCGCCTTCACCTTGAAGAGCTTGCCGAAGTCTTCTTCATAGGCCTGCAGGAGCTGGTAGAGGATGGGCGGGCCGACCATAATGACTTTCACATTTACCGGGATCGGCTCAGGCCTGAGTCCTGCTGTCGAGAACCCGTAGAACTCGCCCGGGTCTTCGATCTTTACCTCTCCCGTCTTAATTACGCGCTTCAATGCATCCCAGGAGAACGGCTGGCGGAGGGTATCCAGGGCGTTCACGATCAAATAGCCCCCGTTGGCCAAGAGGACAGCGCCCGCCCGAATTTCGGTGAAGTCGGTATACATGACACCCAGATGCGCCTTGCGTTCGATCTTCCCGATCAGATTCGTATAAGTCGGATGGGATTCGTCGATTACGGGAGCGCCCTCCGTCGGGTCGTGCTGAACGATGAGATTAACGACAAAGCGCGTCATATCCGCTCGGCGGAGTTCGAGCCCCTGAATGGCTAAGGTCGGCCCTTCACGAGGCAGAAAGTCTCTATAGTGATGCACGATGTCGTCACGAACGCGCTCTAAGAAGATGGAGACCCCCGGCAAGTCCTGGTAGGTCCGCCGCATCGTTTCGTAGCGGCCTTCCAAGACATTGGTTACCACTTGACGGTCGAGGTGGCGCACCTGGCGTTCGGCTTCTTTCTCTAGGCCATGGATGCGCACATGGAACTCGCGGATTTCGCCTTCGAGGGTTTTGCGCCGTTCAGTCAAGTCCTGCTGTTCCCGCTCGGTCATGGCCTCCATTTCTTCGTCCTTCATGGGACGGCCAGCCTTGAGCGGGACAATCCCGAAGCCCACTGGGGTTTCCTCAAAGCCGAACCCGCGCGACCTGCTGAGTTCCGTCAATTCGTGAAAGAGCGCTTTCTTCTTCGAATCGATGTCTTCGTTCAATTTGGCTTTGGCATCGAGATACTTCTTACTCTCAAACGCCAAGGGAATGTCGCGCCGTAGTCCCTCGATGAAGCCCGCCATCTCTCGCTTGAACGAGGCCCCCTGCCCCGCCGGAAATGAAAGACAGGTTGGGCGCGAGGGGTCCTGGAAATTGTTGACATAGCACCAATCAGACGGGGTGGGAGCGCCTTGGGCCATTCGTTTCACCATCTGCCGAACGAGCGTGCCTTTGCCGGTTCCGACAGGACCAGAGACGTAGAGATTGAAACCTGCGCTCTTCATTCCCAGTCCGAATTCCAGGGCTTCGACCGCCCGTTCCTGTCCGATAATTTCGGTGAGGGGCTCCAACTCGCCAGTATCCTCGAAACCGAGTTGCCCAGGATCGATTATGGGGGAGAGCATCGAGACGGGGATTTTGAATTTCTCCATGGTCATCTATGACATCTCCGGCACAATAGGGGGGAGCATGACGACTGTCGCCTGTGGACCTTTCTTCCCTTGTTCGAGGCCAAAGACGATTTCCGTTCCGTCCTCGAGTTGTTCGAAAGCGAGTCCCTGCAGCGCATTTGCATGAAAATAGACCTCACCACCCCCCTCTTTGAGGATGAACCCGTATCGTTCATGGGGAAAGAGCTTGCAGATCACACCGTGATGCGGGGGGACCGGCGGAATGCGGACCTCGGTCTGCCCCCGTTTTTCGCGGTACTTGCGGAGTTCGATGGAGATCGCATGGAACGCGGCCCTAATGGCTTCTTCGAAGGTCTTGTCTTCCTTGCGAGCCGTCAATGTATGCCGGCCAGGGAGCGTGACGACAACCAAGGCTTCTGCTACATTTGCAAGTTTCTTGTGGTGGCGGTTTTTCGTCAGGGTGACCCGTCCGTGGATCAGATCCTCATGGCCCTGCTGGAGATCCCCCATGCGGGCTTCGATTTCAGTCTTCCATCGTGGGGTCATCTCGATATGTCGGCTTTCGATTTCTAGGTCCATACGGCCCCTCACCTCCCTGGACAATGTGCACGTCCCTGGTTGAGATCAGCAAGCCATATGCCGCACATTCGTGAGGGGCGAAGCATGAGGCAAGGGGCTCTGGGCTTGAGGGTTTTCTTTCTCACCCCAAACCCCTCGCGGCGCGCTTTGCATCCGATGTGGCGCGTTTTGCCTCAATTGTCTCTTGGCCGGTGACGCCCAATGCGTCAGTCAATCCCGGCGACGGGCTAGGCGGCCTGGGCAAGGGGGG
>JBQTHY010000221.1:0-2608 GCA_052389395.1 Nitrospiraceae bacterium
TGAACAATGTGGGCTAGCCAACCTTGACACTCGAAAAAATCGATTGTTATAGTCCGATCGTCCTTCGCTTCATGTTGTACTCCCGTTTTGACCTCCCTGAGTCCGGTGTGTTGGGAGTCTCTTGCCAAGCGCAGGGGACTGCTTTCTGACCAATGGCTCGTTCGCTGACGACATCACGCTCGCCATCTTATCAATCGACAGGGGTGGTGTCATGACAGTATTGCGGGTTCTGACATCAGCGACCGTCCTATTCATTTTCATTGGCGCCACGCCTTCGGCCGAGGCAGAAACCGCCTCCGCTATTAAGCTGTCCTCCCAAACAACCACGCCTGGCGCAACTCTCTCGCTCAGTGGAAAAGGATTTGGGAATTTCAAATCGGTCCAAATCAATAAGGTGACGATCAACGGCGTTCCTGCTCTGGTACAACGCTGGGAGTCTGACCTGATCGAGGTGAAAGTACCCTTTAGGGCCGCGAGCGGGCCTGTTGAGGTAGTCGTGGGCAAGAAGAAAATCCAGGCGGGAACCTTGACTGTTGTGAGTCCTCAGATTGAGGCGATCATACCGACGGAAGCCGAGCGCGGAACTATGCTGCAGATCACGGGGCGCAACTTCGGCGTGACAGCGGGCTCGCGCGATCCCAATACGATGTTCGGCGTCAACGACGTGATGGTTGGAGGGGTGGTCGTTCGGCCAAGACGGTGGAAAGACGATCGAATCGAAGTCGAGGTTCCTCCCAATGCGGTCTCGGGCGATGTGGCTGTACGGCTGGCTTCGTCGGACCCGTTACCGGACGGATCCTGCTGCGCCCCCGTCGAATACGTCGTCAGCAACGCAGTTGCACTTACAGTCATCCCGACCGTTCGTGTCGATCCGCTGAGTGGGCCTGTAGGGACGAAGGTGGTGTTATGTGGGCAGGGGTTCGGTGCCGGCAAAGGGCGTGACGATGCGGTGCTGATCGGAGAACACCCGACGACGATCGCCGAATGGAAGGATGATGTCATCGTGATCCATGTGCCGCTCGGGGCGGATTCCGGCCCGATGGTCCTGAAAAGTCAGGGACGCCGGCGCACCGTGGCTCAATTTACCGTCCATGTTCCTAAGGTTACCACGATCAGTCCGACCAGTGCGCCACTCGGCACGTTGCTCCGTATCAATGGCGAACATTTCGGGTTCTATTCCGAAAGTGGCTCGACACCCTATAACTTCATGGATTTCGATACAGGCGAGAATCGCGTGGAGATCGGCGGCGTGCCGGCTGTGATCTACCGGTGGAATGACGACCGGATCGATGTCTGGGTTCCCTTCAGCGCGAAGAGTGGCAAGGTTGTGATCTATCGCAGTGCGAACAAACCGAATCCTGAAGGCTCGTGCTGTGCCGAACGGGGTGTGGTGGCGACCGACGCCGGTGATTTTACACTGGTGACGCCGGTCATCGAGTCTTATGAGCCCAAATCAGCCGGCTTGGATGAAACGGTGACCATCAGGGGGAAAGGGTTCGGCACGTTTCTCAAGACCGCCGAACACACAGAGCTGGGGCTGAGCCAGAAAGCCCATAAGCGACGACCCGATGTGGCAATCAACGAACCAGAGACGAGTTCGACCGTCATCTCGAATGTATCGCGCACGGAGGTGTTGTTCAACGGAGCAGCCGCGCTGGTTCAGTCCTGGACTGATTCGGAGATCGTGGTCAAGGTGCCTCATCGCAATCTGTATGGGATCGGGAAGAAGGGGGAGTTTTTCGACAACCTTGCGACAGGCCCGCTGGTTGTTCGACGGGGGTCCTGGGACCTGCTTCCTAACGGGACATGTTGCTCGCAGAAGCAGTGGCTGACGCTTGAGGCGGGACAGTTTACGATCGAAACCAAAGGACTGCCTGACGCAGGCTACTGGAATAGCAACCGGCCTGATGCGAGTACGAATCAATAAGACTTATTGGCGATTTACGCCGCTTGCCGGCGTAATGGCGGCGTTCTGCTCCTTCATCGTAACACTTCTGGGTCTCCCCTTGTCCCCCTCTGCACGGAGCAGAATACGCTCGTTCCTCGTGAACGTTCAAAAGAGTAATACGGAATCGACGTTGTTGAGCATCCAGTTTCGCACTGTCCAAACCGGCTGGGCCGTAGGGGCCGGGGGCACGATTCTGAAGACAACCGATGGCGGAAAGAATTGGAGAAAAGTATCAAGCGGGACGATCGCGATGTTGACCTCGGTGTTCTTTGTCGATCAGCAGGTAGGATAGGTAACCGGTACCGCCGGGACTTTGTGCCGAACAACCAACGGCGGCGAAACCTGGACGCCCATCCCCCTCGATAGGCAGCAAGCGTTCTATCATGTGTCTTTCTCCTCCCGTTTGTAGGATGGGTGCTTGGGGGAGGCGGGACGATTTATCACACGGTTGATGGCGGCGACCATTGGGTTGAACAATGAAGCGGAACGAATGCCACACTCTACGCTGCACACTTCCTCAATGAGCACCAGGGGCACGGTCGTGGGTGCGCTCGGAACCGTCCTTTCGACAGTTGATGGCGGAGCCATCTGGGCCCCTCAAGAAGCGCAGGAAGCCGTGACACTCTTTGACGTTTTTTTCACTGACCCTTCGAATGAGTG
>JBQTHY010000222.1:0-4713 GCA_052389395.1 Nitrospiraceae bacterium
GTTGATTTTCGTCAGGAATGAGACGGGACTCGGGGGAACGAACGGGCTGACGGATTAAAAGACTATTCTAGGGTATAACCTTCTCGCTCCTTCCACGCAAAGGGGTCTCTACATCATCACGGCTGTCTGTTTGCTCGGGGCCTATGCGCTCCTCCTCTGGCTGACGCGCGGCAAGATGGGCCACATTCTCCGCGCGATTCGAGATGGCGAGAATCGTTTGAGATTTTTGGGCTATTCAATCGTGGGCTACCAGAGGTTTGTCTTTGCGCTTGCAGCAAGCTTGGCTGGCTTAGCTGGCGCGCTCTATGTTCCCCAAGTCGGGATCATCACGCCGGCCCAGATCGGTGTTCTGCCCTCCTTGGAGGTCGTAGTGTGGGTCGCGGTCGGAGGGAGAGAAGCCCTGATCGGCGGGCCATTAGGGGCGGTGTTGGTGAGCGGGTTGCGGAGTTACTTAACGACGGTAGCTCCGACACTCTGGCCTTTTGTCTTAGGGTCGTTGTTTGTCGCAGTGGTTCTTCTGTTCCCCCAAGGGCTCGTTGGGATTCCCAACCAGATTCAGCGTTACATGCAACGATCCGGTTGGCTAGTTATGCCGGGCAGTCGCCGTGCACCTCTCTCGGCAGCGGTGGTATCCGGGCCGCCTGGAGGCCCAGACCAATTGTCTCTGGGTGGAGAGGAAGGGAAAACAGCAGAGGGCGCCGTCACCGCTGGCACTGTCGCTCACCATCTCTTTGGGTCGAGGGCAGAGGCTAATGGTGCGAGCAAAATAGACCGTGGGCTCGTCACTGACCAGGCAGATAAGAGGGAGGAACCGATTCTACGGCTGGAAGACGTGACCGTAAGTTTTGAAGGCTTCCTGGCACTCCGTGACCTGAATTTCTCTTTGATGGACGGGGAACTCCGTTTTGTCATTGGGCCCAATGGAGCGGGGAAGACGACCATGCTGGACGTCGTCTGCGGCAAGGTTAAGCCAATGAAAGGAAAAGTCATCTTTGGGCCCGTTGGGACCGGGGCCAATCTGCTCGCATTGGAAGAACATGAGGTGGCCAATATTGGGGTTGGGCGCAAGTTTCAGACCCCTACCGTGTTCCCCCGTCACACGGTGTTCGATAACCTGTACCTCTCATTCAAGGCGGGGAAAACAGTGGGAGCGACGTTGATCGGTCTTCAAAAGCGGCAAAGCCGGGAAGAGCTTCTAGAGATACTCGAGTTTGTGGGGCTGGGCTACCACACGCAATCTTTTGCGGGAGTTCTGTCGCACGGTCAACGGCAGTGGCTGGAAATTGCGATGTTGCTCGCGCAAGAGCCGAAGCTCCTCCTGGTCGATGAGCCTGTGGCCGGGATGACGGGTCGTGAGCGCGACAAGACGGGGCTGCTCTTGGAAGCCATTGCTCGAGAGCACGCGACGGTGCTGGTCATTGAACACGACATGGAGTTTGTCCGCAATTTCTCGAACACCGTGACCGTTCTTCATGAAGGCACCCTGTTGTGTGAAGGGAAGATGCAGGACGTACAGAATGATCCTCGAGTGCTTGAAGTGTACCTGGGCCGTGAGGAAGAGGAGGCACATGCTGCAAACCAATAACCTGAATATTTTTTACGGGGACAGCCATGTGGTGCGCGATGTGTCTTTTTCAATTCCCGAAGGGAAAATCGTCTGTCTCATGGGGAGGAACGGAGTCGGGAAGACGACCGTCATGAAATCATTGATGGGCCTCCTTCCCGCGAAAGGAGGAAGCATCTCCTTTGGCGGGAAAGATATCACGAATCTACGACCCTATGCGCGGGCTCGTTTCGGGATCGGTTATGCCCCACAGGGAAGGGAAATTATTCCCAGCCTGACGGTCGAAGAAAATCTCCTGATCGGCTTGGAGGCCAAATCCAACGGCGTGAGGGTTCTTCCTCCACGGATTTTCGAGCTGTTCCCGGTTTTGAAGACCATGTTGGGGCGGCGAGGAGGGGACCTCAGCGGGGGACAACAGCAGCAACTTTCCATCGGTCGTGCCTTAGCCTCCGAGCCGAAGATGCTGCTCTTGGATGAGCCAACAGAAGGGATCCAACCTTCCATTATCAAGGAAATTGTTCATGTAATCAAAAAGCTGAAGGAGCAAGGAGGTCTGTCCATTCTCGTAGTGGAACAATTCGTGTCGTTTGTCCGTGGTGCAGGCGATTATTTTTACATCATGGAAAAGGGGGCGATCGCTGCAGAGGGGGCGGTTGCGGACCTCTCAGATGACCTCATTAAGAAACACCTTGCCGTCTAGCCTCCCTTAGAGCTGGTTTTCTCTCCTGTCCGAGTCCGCGTAGGACCCAGGTGGCGAATCCGAGAATCGGACGTTCTCGGACTGATCATTCCATGCCGCTGTCACCACAAGTGCCTCCCCCATTAGCGGTCGTCACGTGGCCTGCTGCAACTTGACAGGCGGGACAACGCTAGACTAGCATCTGCCCTCCCTGCAACAGAAATTCTCGGGGAGTACGTAAGAAGAAATATGCTCGCACCTCACTGTTCCTTTATCACAACGCATGCCCGCAACCAGGTCAACCGAAGGGAGGAGGAACCGTGCATCTGACGCCAAGGGAACAAGAAAAACTGTTGATCTATACGGCAGGACAGCTTGCTGCGGACCGTAAGAAGCGGGGCCTCAAGCTCAACCATCCCGAAGCAGTCGCCTACCTGACCGCCGCCATTCTTGAAGGAATCCGCGATGGCAAATCTGTAGCCGACCTCATGACCTATGGAGCCACGCTACTCTCGCGCAAGGACGTCATGCCCGGTGTGCCGGAAATGATTCACGAGTTCCAGGTCGAAGGGACCTTTCCGGACGGGACCAAGCTCGTGACCGTGCACAATCCGATTCAATAAGCATACTCTCAGGTCCAACCACCCATCTTTCATATCCGGGCTAGGAGGGAACACATGCCGAAGAAGACCGCACGAGCCCAGGCAAAGGCTCATAAGGTTCCTCAAAGAAAGGGAAGCTCCTTGGCTGCTGTAATTCGAGCTGAGTTGTCCCGACCGGTTATTCCGGGCCAAATTCACTTCGGGGCCGGTGACATTGAAGCAAATGCTGGCCGCCCGACGAAGGACTTGCTGGTTGCGAACTCGGGCGACCGACCGATTCAGGTCGGCTCCCACTGCCATTTTTTCGAGGCCAACCGCGCGCTCAAGTTTGACCGCGAACAGGCCTTCGGATTTCGGCTCTCTATTCCGGCCGGCACGGCAGTACGGTTTGAGCCAGGGGAGGAGAAGCGGGTCACGGTCGTGGCGCTGGCGGGTAAACGGGTTGCCCATGGAGTCAACGGGCTGACCAATGGATCATTGGATGATCCGCAGGTGAAAGCAAAAGCTCTGGCGCGCGCGGTCGAGCTCGGATTCTCCGGCAAAGGAGGGGTACGGTGAAAATTCCACGCAAACAATACGCAGATCTCTTTGGCCCCACCGTGGGGGACCGGGTCCGGCTCGCCGACACCGAGTTGCTGATCGAGATTGAGAAGGACTTCACGTCGTATGGAGATGAAGCTGTCTTTGGCGGCGGGAAGGTGTTGCGGGATGGGATGGGGCAGTCCCCTCGGGCAACCAGCGCGAGCGGCGCGCTCGATACGGTCATTACGAACGCGGTCGTTCTCGACTATTGGGGTATCGTTAAGGCGGATATCGGCATAAAGGACGGGCGCGTCGTCGGGATCGGCAAGGCGGGCAATTCCGATCTGATGCCGAATGTGACGACGGGAATGGAGGTAGGGCCAGGCACCGAAGCCATTTCAGCCGAAGGCTGCATTGTGACGGCAGGCGGCGTGGAAACCCATATCCACTACATCTGTCCTCAACAGTACTGGGAGGCGCTCTCCGCCGGCATTACGACGATGATCGGCGGCGGGACCGGTCCTGCCACCGGCACCAATGCCACGACCTGCACACCGGGTCCTTGGAACATTCATCGCATGCTGGAAGCCTCCGACGGGATCCCGATCAACCTGGGGTTTCTCGGGAAAGGCAACTCGTCGCAGCCCGAAGGCTTGAACGAACAGGTTGAAGCGGGCGCAATCGGATTCAAGCTCCATGAAGACTGGGGGACCACGCCGGCTGCGATCGATACCTGTTTGACCGTTGCAGAGCGCTACGACGTGCAGGTTGCCCTCCACACAGATACGCTAAACGAGGCAGGGTTCGTCGAAGACACCATCAAAGCGTTTAAAGGGCGGACGATCCACTCCTTCCACACCGAGGGTGCCGGCGGTGGCCATGCGCCTGACATTATCAAGGTCTGCGGAGAGCCAAACGTCTTGCCGTCTTCCACCAACCCGACGATGCCCTTCACCGTGAATACCATGGATGAACATCTGGACATGCTCATCGTCTGCCACCATCTGAACAAGCGGGTGCCAGAAGACGTGGCATTTGCCGAGTCGCGCATCCGGCGCGAAACCATCGCGGCGGAAGATATTCTTCACGATTTGGGCGCCATCAGCATGATGTCGTCCGACTCGCAGGCGATGGGACGGGTGGGAGAAGTCATTATCCGCACCTGGCAGACGGCCCATAAGATGAAGGTGCAGCGCGGCCATCTGTCCTCCGGTGGCGGGAAGGAGACATCGCAGCACGACAACTTCCGGGCGAAGCGCTATGTGGCCAAATACACGATCAATCCGGCCATCACACACGGGATCGCTCATGAAGTTGGCTCTGTGGAGGTCGGCAAGATCGCCGAC
>JBQTHY010000223.1:0-5582 GCA_052389395.1 Nitrospiraceae bacterium
GCCTCATCCTCCCCCTGCTGGCGGAAGGCAAAACGAATAAGGAGATCGCGGTTCAACTTCGATTGAGCGACAAGACCGTCAAGAACTACCTCGCCAATATTTTCGACAAGCTACATATGAAGCGGCGCACCGAAGTCGTCGCCTGGTACATGAAGGAAGGACGATCAGACTTCATGACTCGGGCCACCTAGCGTTTTCATGACTTGATTCCCTACCTTCCACTCCCTTTCAAGAGCGGAACCTTCTGGCCCAAAGTCAGGGATCTAGATTTTTAGTGGCGATTATCCTATCCTTAGGAGCTAGGTAGAGATCTCTATTTTCCTTCTAGGCCTGGGTTCGGCTGTACTCAAAGTGAGGCGACGGCAAATGAATAACGCGACGATCCAGTCTTTCCGATAAGAAGATCATGAGTGGGCCGCTCGACGCCATTCCAGCCATCACGCACGAACACACTTCCCCCTCCCATGAAGACGAATTGACTGTGCTGCGCGCACGCGTGGCGCAGTTGGAACAGGAATCGGCCGAGCAAAAATGGCTGGCCGACGCGATCAATGCTCTTGCCTTCGCCACTGCATCCGGCACGGGGAAAGAGTTCCTGCAGGGCCTTGTTCAACAATTGGCCGCCACATTGGAGGTGCAGTACGTATTCGTGACGGAATGGGTTCCGGGGCGGACGGATAAGATTCGAACCGTGGCCGGATGGGGAGGGGATCGTGCAGCTGATCCCGTGGAATATGAATTGTCTCACACCCCCTGTCAGAAGGTGTTGCAGGATGGTGAGGCGTTTTTCGCACATCACGTCCAGCAGTTGTTTCCGCGGGACGAGTATCTCGTCGAGCACAGCATCGAGAGTTACATGGGAGTGTCCCTTCTCGACAGCGCAGGTCGGCCAAGCGGCCATTTGTGCATCATGGATGTGCGCCCGTTCTTGTTTGATAGAAGCCGGTGCAGCGCGATCATCAGGATCTTTGCCGAACGTGCCGCCGCTGAATTGGCACGACACCGGGCGGAGGTAACTCTGCGGCACAGTGAAGCCCGAATGAACCGCTTCGTTGCCGAGGCACCAGTCGGACTCGTGATTTTCGACGAAAACAAACGCGTGATCAACGCAAACAAAGCCTTTTGTGAGCTGACCGGGTATGCAGAACACGAGATCCTTGGCACCACTTATGAGCTGTACACGCACCCGGAGGATCTCCCGGCCAACCTCGCCTTGACGGAAGAATTCTATCGAGGTGTACGATCTGAATACACCCTCGAAAAACGGTACATCCGCAAATCGGGAGAGATCATTTGGGTGTCGGTGAAAGCCAGCCGTGTGGAGTTACCCGGTCATCCTGGCCCCCTCCAGCTCGCCGCCATTCAAGACATCACCGAGCAGAAGCTGGCGATGGAAGAACGCGAGAAGTTGAGCCAGGATTTGCACGATAACATCCTGCAATCCCTCTATGCGGTCGGCATGCAGTTGGAAGCAGCCAAACTGGTGATGGGGAAAGCCCCTCGGCAGTCAAAAGCCCACATGACCCAAGCCATTGACCAACTCAACCATCTCATGCTTGATGTTCGGCAGTTCATTACGTTGCTTACACAACGGACCTCGGTCAAGCTTGATTTCGGACAGGCCCTGCGGCAGCTTGTCGCGTCATTCTCTCCCTCCCGCCGGGCTGCTGTTGACCTTGAGATCACGGATCCTGTCCTTTCGTTGATTACCTCCCAACAGGGAGAGCACTTACTCAATATTGTACGGGAGTCCCTCAGTAACAGTATGCGTCATGCCCAAGCCACACATCGGTCGGTGCGGCTCGACCACCGAGGGAACAAGATTCGATTAGTGATTTGCGACGATGGGATCGGTTTTCCGGCAAGGCGACATCGCCACCGCGGCCATGGGTTGGCTAACATGGCCGCTCGTGCCAAAAAAATTCGCGCGCGTTTTACCCTTGACAGTGCACCAGGAAAAGGAACTTGTATTATGGTCGAGGTACCAGTGGAGAAAGGGCCTACTCTTGACTAAATCTTCTCTGATTCGGCTCGTGATCGTGGACGATCATGAAGTTGTGCGGATCGGGCTCGACTCGGTGCTCAATCTGACACCCGGCATGAAGGTGGTTGGCCACGCGGCTCGAATGGAGGAGGCCACGAAACTCTGTGTCCGGCTCAAACCGGATCTTGTGCTCCTCGACATTCGTCTTCGGGACGGCAGTGGCATCGATGCCGCCCGCGACATTCTTTCAGCTTGTCCCGACACACGCATCCTTTTCTTAACCAGTTACGCGGACGATCACACAGTGCTGGAAGCAATCCTGTCAGGCGCCCAAGGCTATCTATTGAAAGATATCGCTTCTGAAGAACTCATTCGGGCAATCAAATCGGTAGCAGCCGGCGAAGCCCTGATGGATCCGAGGCTCACGAAACAGACGCTGCATTGGCTCAAGAATCTCTCGACGGATCAGGGGCAGGCAAGAAGAGCCCTCCTCTCCCAGCAAGAACAACGCCTCCTACCCCTCGTCGCCCAAGGCCTGACGAACAAAGAGATTGCCGATCAACTGCAGCTCAGCGAAAAGACAATCAAGAACTACTTAGCTAATGTCTATTCCAAGCTGCAGCTCGGGAGACGTTCCCAGGTCGCAGCCTTCTATGCCAGCAGCTTCAAGGCTGCCAGTGTATCACTCTCATCGAAGGGAGATTCTCGTTAGAGCTGAATACCCGTCCCTGCCTCCGCTCATCCTTCCCCCTCACCAGATAGAAGACCTTTATCTATATGATATTTGTCAGGTCCGCCATCTTGTTGGTCTGGACCGACAAGATCATGCTGAAGGAGCAGAAGCACTGACAAGCAGCGTATCTCGGGAAGCGCCTCTCGTATCTCGCGAACGACGATTCACGAATGACGAGAGAGGCGTGAGGGCATGTCATCAGGCGAAGGGTACCGTGATCGTGACCTCATTGCCCCGATCATTGTAGGTCAGACTGGGAAAGTAGGACCGAGCCAGAAAAATCCCTCGCCCGCTGACAGCGGCCGTGCGGCCGGCGTCAGGGGATTGCGTAAGAAACCGACGCCACATGAAGCCCTTGCCTTCGTCGATGATGCAATAGGTCAGGCGCTTGACCTCCTTCTCGTCATACACCTGAATGGTGATCTGTCGGTCTTTGAAGCGGGACTCGGCCACCCGCCGCCTGAGGACGGCCTCATACCGACCCTCTGCCAGGGCCCGCTGTTTCATCTGGAAGCCCAGTTCGAGTGTGCCATGTTCGACGGCGTTGAGGAGCAGTTCATGCAGCGCTCCGCGCATGTGCAGCCGTTGGATCTCGGGGAGTGTCGCGGCGGTAGTCCTGAGCAGCCAGGAAACCACCCGAGGCACATGGGCCGGGTCGAAATCCATGGTCAAGCGGTACTCCGATGGGCGACCCTCGGGCCTCTCCGCCAGATCGCCTAGCAGCCGGTGTTGCGCCCTGGGCAGCGCGTGGCCTCGGCCCTCCGGGAGGAGCCGATCGGTGATCACGAGGTCCGGCGCCGCAAGGTCAATGGTAGCACGGGCGGAGGAGGGATCAAGAGGTGCGTTGATCGAACACCCTCTCCCCTGCGCATCGTCCACGATGCGTGCTTGAGTCTCCGGACAGGAATCGATGACCAGGACATTGGAATGTAGCGTCGTCATGCGGAGGGTCCTTGTCCTTTATTGAGCATGGGGCGAAGCACGGACAGGAGTCGGTGGAGCTCTGTGTCCAGTTTGGCACAAGCCTCCACGACGCAGGTTATGTTGCCGACCTTGGCCATTCCTTCAACTTCTGTCGTGGCCGCGAGGGCGGCGGGGGCGCAGAACTGGAGGAGCGCTCCTTTCAAGCGATGGGCCGATCGAGCGAGGGCCGCGGCATCCTCCACGACCAGGGCCACTTCGATTCACAGACAGCTTTGCCATCGCCTGAAAAACATCACAGTCGTGATCGATACGGGCAAGCGCTTCTTCAAGACTCAAGACGGTATCCTGACTCATGGGATCACTCCGTTCACCATACATTCGTGAGAGAGTCAGACGTTGATCTCGAGTCCCATCAAGGCCACATCGTCGGGAAAGCGGTCGTGCCCCAGCCAGTGGGTCGCCATCTCAACGGTCCGAGTGATGACCTCTGCCAACGGTCGTTGGCCCAACTCACGAACCGCTTGTTCTAATCGAGCTTGTCCCCACAAGTCACCGGTAGGTGCAGGGATTTCGTACAGGCCATCACTGAAGCAATACAGTCGGTCGCCAGGTGAGACCGAGATGTCGACGCTGCTGTAGGTCGTGGACACGGCGAATCCGAGTGGCAGCCCTGGGTTCTTGAGCCAGGTCACCGCCCCGGATCGGTGGTGCAGAAACGCCCCGTTATGGCCCGCGGCGGCGTACGAGAGCGTTTGTGAACGGAGGTCCAGCCGCGCAAAGAAAATCGTAAAATAGTGGCCGTCTTCCGTGAGGGGGAATTGCCTATTCGCTTCCGTCAGAATCGCACCGGGATCGTTCCCCTCCACCTGATGCACCAGACTGTCTCGTCGCAGGAAGGTCGAAAACGACGCCGAACGCAAAGCCGGGGAGACCCCGTGACCCGAGGCATCGAGGAGGTACAGCCCGAGCACGTGTTCGCCCCAGTGCAGCACATTGAAGAGGTCGCCGCCCAATGCAAGGGAGGGGCGATAGGTATGAATCATCTGCACGCCCGGCAGGAGCATACCGGGTGTCGGCAACAGCGATTCGACGTACTGTGCGGCAGAATGCAATTCTTGCTCGAGGGCGTTTTGTCTGTGCTGAATCTCGTCCCGCGCCTCCTCGAGCGTGCGGACGAGTATCGCCGCTCGTATGCCGGCCTGGACACGCGCGGTGATCTCGTGCTTGCTGGCGGCTTTGCTTAAAAAATCGTCTGCGCCTCGGGCCAACCCCTCGGCAATTTGCTCCGGGTCATCATGGCTCGTCATCATGAGAATCTGGCTGGAGCGGAGATCAGGATCCTGCCGCACCCTTTCACAGAACGTGGGGCCGTCCATCTTCGGCATCATCCAGTCGAGGATCGTCAAAGCTGGCCGCTCCCGGCGCAGCAGCTCCAGCCCCATCTTGCCGTCATCGGCTTCGATGACTCGATAGCCCAGCCGCGTGAGCCGGACCATAAGACCGAGCCGGGCCACCGGCTCATCGTCGATGATGAGCACAGTGGGCGGCGTGACAGGGGTGGCGCGGCCCTGCGGAGCTCCTGATGGTGACGTGAGCAGCATCGCAAACCCCTCGTCTATGGGTGACACCCGGCTAGCGCATCCTGCTCCTGGTCATACACGGGGATGAGCTGCGTGATGTTCGCGAGGGTCATGATTTCCCGGACATGATTCTGCGGCTGTACCATGCTCACGGTGCCCTGGCTCAACGTGAAATGTTGCGAGGCGAGCGCCAGCAAGCCGAGCCCGGAACTGTCCACGAACCGGACGCCCGCCATGTTCAGAATGAGATGCCGGTAGCCCTTCTCGCGAATGGCCTCCACAGTCGTCTTGAACTGCTCGCGATTGGCAAAGGTGAGATCTCCGGTCAGTTCCAGGATCATCCCGTTGGGAACCGGCCGTT
>JBQTHY010000224.1:0-9452 GCA_052389395.1 Nitrospiraceae bacterium
GAGTTGATCAGCCCGATCGCGATGGATCAGGGGCTGCGCTTCGCGGTGCGCGAGGGCGGCAAGACCGTCGGCTCCGGCGTCGTGACGGAAATCTTAGCCTAAAGCTGATAGCTGTCAGCTGACAGCTGAGGAGTGAAGGTTGAAAGTCGATCAGCGGATCAGAATCAGGTTGCGGGGGTTTGATTACCGCGTGCTCGATCAGTCCGTCGCGGAGATTGTGGAGACCGTGCGGCGGAGTGGCGCGAAAATCGTCGGACCGATTCCCCTCCCCACGAGGATCGAGAAATTTACCGTTCAGCGTTCCACGCATGTCGACAAGAAATCTCGCGAGCAGTTTGAAATGCGCACGCACAAGCGATTGCTGGACATCATGGAACCGACACCGGAAACAATGGATTCTCTGATGAAGCTGAACCTGGCAGCCGGCGTGGACGTGGAAATAAAGTTATGAGTTCTTAGTTGTGAGTGTTGAGTTGCGGATGTTCGAAACTCGAAACTCGAAACTCAAAACTAACAACTCAAAACTGGCTACTTGGATATGACGAACGGGTTGCTCGGAACAAAGTTGGGAATGACCCAAATCTTCGACGAGAATCGCTTGACGCCGGTGACGGTGATTGAGGCGGGTCCGTGCCGTGTGGTGACCGTGAAAACCAAGGAGCGCGACGGTTACGAGTCTGTTCAACTCTCCTTTGGTGAGGTCAAGGAGCGCAAGCTTTCTAAGGCTGAGCTTGGCCATCTCAAGAAGAACCAGGCGCCGGCCAGTCGCGTATTGCGCGAGTTCAAGAAGGTCGGCGAAGTGACAGTCGGGCAATCGGTCACGGTCGGCATTTTTAAGAAGGGTGACTGGGTTGACGTGATCGGTATCTCAAAGGGCAAGGGGTTTCAGGGTGTCGTGAAGCGGCATCACTACGCTGGAGGTCCGGCGTCGCACGGATCTATGTTCCACCGCGCCCCCGGTTCGATCGGCGCCAGTTCGTTTCCTTCGCGCGTGTGGAAGGGGAAGACCCTGCCTGGCCATATGGGGTCGGAGCGAGTGACTACCCAGCGATTAAAAATAATCGAGTCGCGGCCTGATGAAAATCTCCTGTTTGTTCGTGGAGCCATTCCAGGTGCGGCAAATGGGATCATCATCATTCGAAAGTCGAAGAAGGGTTAGGTCATGCCCACTGTCGACGTTGTCGATTTAAAGAAAAAGAAGGTTGGAACGGTTGATCTGCCGCCGGAAGTATTCGGATGTGGGCCTCGCGCGGGGTTGGTGCACGAAGCCGTGACCATGCAGCGAGCCTGTGAGCGCCGGGGAACGGCGTCCACATTGCGCCGCGATGAAGTGAGTGGATCTGGCAAAAAACCGTGGAAGCAAAAGCATACGGGACGTGCTCGCGCCGGGTCCATTCGTTCGCCGGTCTGGCGTCACGGCGGGAGTGTCTTTGGGCCAAAGCCGAGAAGCTACGCCTATTCGATGCCGAGAAAAAAGTATCGTGCGGCGCTTCAGAGCGCTCTGTCGGCCAAGGTGGCGGAGAACAAGTTGTTCGTCGTGTCCGATCTTTCGCTGCAACAGCCGAAGACGAGGTTGTTGGCCCAAGCGCTGGGGCAATTTAGCGGAGGTGATCATGCGTTGGTCGTCGCCGGCGAGGGGCAGTCGGGTGTCTTGCAGGCTGCCAAGAACTTGGCCGCGGTGAAGGTGCTGAGCGCTGATCAGTTGAATGTCTACGATATCGTTCGTGCCCAGGTGATCGTGATTCCTGAACGGGCACTGAGTCGTGTGAAGGAGGTCTGGTCATAATAATGGACGTGCACGCGGTCCTGGTTCAACCTCTGCTAACTGAAAAGATCACTGGTCTCCGTGAGAAGACAAACACAGTGGGCTTTATCGTGCACCCCGGGGCCAATCGTGTGCAGATCAAGCAGGCTGTCGAGGCCCTTCTGAAAGTGAAGGTCGAAAAGGTGAATGTCATGAACGTCCGTGGAAAGCTAAAGCGGCTCGGGCGGTTTTCAGGAAAGCGCTCTGACTGGAAGAAGGCCTTCGTGACCCTCAAGAAGGGGGAGAAGCTCGAGATGTACGAAAGTGCCTAGTTTCTGAGGAAGGTAGGACCATTGTCATGGGGCTAAAATCATATCGCCCAACATCTCCGGGCCGTCGAGGAATGACGGCGGTCACGACCGAGGAATTAACCAGGAAGAAGTCGGAGAAGTCGCTGACCTCCTTCCATCATCGGAGTGGCGGACGGAACAACGATGGTCGGATGACGCTCCGTTTTCGGGGAGGAGGGCATAAGCGGCTGTATCGAATGATCGATTTTCGTCGTGACAAGTTTGGGGTTTCAGCGCGTGTCGTGGCCATTGAGTACGATCCAAACCGATCCGCCCGTATCGCGTTGCTGAAGTACCGGGATGGGGAGAAGCGGTACATTCTGGCTCCGGTTGGACTGAGTCTGAACGACGAAATTCAATCGGGTCCACAAGCCGAAATTCGGCCTGGGAATGCGCTCTCGTTGGCCAGTATGCCTCTGGGAACGACGGTTCATAATATCGAGTTGAAGCCCGGTAAAGGCGGACAGCTGATTCGAAGCGCTGGGGGATTCGCTCAGGTCATGGGACGCGATGGCAATTACGTCCAGGTCCGGTTGAAGTCTGGCGAAATGCGCCGAATCCTGGGCGCCTGCATGGCGACGGTCGGGCAAGTCGGGAATCTTGATCACGAGAACGTCACGGTAGGGAAGGCTGGGCGGACTCGGTGGAAGGGGAATCGGCCTCACGTCCGAGGCGTTGTCATGAACCCTGTCGACCATCCCCACGGTGGAGGGGAGGGTAAGTCGGGGCAGGGAAATCCACACCCAGTTTCGCCGTGGGGTCTCCCCACGAAGGGATACAAGACGAGACAAAACAAGAAGACGGACAAGTTCATTATCGCTCGCCGTAAGTCAGGAGTACGGAATGCCTAGATCAATCAGTAAAGGCGCATTTGTTGATGATCATCTGCTTAAGAAGGTCGAGCAGATGAATCAGACAAAGGATCGGAGGCTGATTAAGACCTGGTCGAGACGGTCAACGGTCGTTCCCGATATGATCGGCCATACGTTCGCCGTCCACAACGGCAAGAAATTTATTCCCGTGTTCGTGACTGAGAATATGGTGGGCCACAAGCTCGGAGAGTTTGCACCCACCCGGTTCTTCAAGGGTCACGGTCAGGCCAGAACAGAAAAAGCTGTCCCGCTGAAATAGGGGGATCAATGGTATTCGGCAAGGGTCGCCCGCACGCGGCGCCTCCCTCAATGACCACTGACCGGTGACAGGACTTCAAAGATGACTGAAGCACAGGCGGTTCTCAGGTTTGTTCGGGTCGCGCCGCGCAAGGCCAGGCCTGTGGTCGATATGATCCGTGGTCGACAAGTCCCGATGGCGCTGGCGATGCTGAAGCACACGCCGCGTCACGCGGCACGGGTGGTTGAAAAAATCCTCCGGTCCGCCGTGGCGAATGCCGAACAGAAGGAAATGGGGGACAGTGAGTCGATGATCATCTCCAAGGCCTTCGTCAACTGCGGGCCAACATACAAGCGATTTCGCGCCAGGTCTCTGGGACGCGCCAATGCGATCCAGAAGCGGACCAGCCATATCACCGTCGTGGTAGCGGCGCCGACGATTCAAGGCAAGAAGAAGTAGGACACATTCAGTTACCGTTCATTGAGGCAAACATCGTATGGGTCAGAAAACACATCCAATAGGTTATCGGCTGGGCTACAACTATACGTGGAACTCGCGCTGGTATGCCGGCAAGGACTATGCAAAGCTGCTTCATCAGGACATCAAGATTCGGAAGATGGTCAAGACCAAACTCTATCATGCTGGTGTCTCGAAGGTAGAGATTGAGCGATCGGGCGATCAAACCCGAGTGATCATTCATACGGCCCGACCAGGCATCATCATCGGTCGCAAAGGCGCGGAAGTCGACAAGCTCAAGGCTGATCTTGAAAAACAATATGGGGGCCAGGTTTACATTACCGTGAAGGAAATTAAGAAGCCCGAGCTCGATGCACAGCTTGTCAGCGAGAATGTCGCAACACAGCTTGAAAAACGGGTGGCCTTTCGACGGGCCATGAAGCGCAGTGTCCAGTCAGCCCTTCGGCTCGGTGCGCAGGGGATTAAGATTATGGTGGCCGGGCGCTTGGGCGGTGCAGAAATCGCACGGACTGAATGGTATCGAGAAGGGCGCGTCCCCCTGCATACTCTTCGCGCCGAAATAGGCTATGGGTTCGCTGAGGCCCACACCACGATGGGGCAGATCGGTGTGAAGACGTGGATCTACAAGGGGGAGCTTCTTCCGGCTCAGCAGATCAAATCAGAATCGGCCCTGGACCGTCGATTCGGGTAAGGAGATCGAGTTGTGCTCGCGCCAAAGAAAGTGAAGTTCAGAAAAATGCAGAAAGGCCGGATGAAGGGCAAGGCCTATCGTGGGGGACAAATTACGCTGGGGGAGTTCGGTCTGAAGGCATTGGAACCGGGCTGGGTCACGAGCCGTCAGATTGAGGCCGCGCGTATTGCGATCACTCGCTATGTCAAGCGAGGCGGGCAGGTGTGGACGCGCATCTTCCCCGATAAACCTATCACGAAGAAGCCGGCAGAGACTCGAATGGGCAAAGGGAAAGGCAATCCTGAGCTTTGGGTAGCTGTCGTGAAACCCGGCCGGATTCTCTATGAGATGGACGGGGTCACTCCTGAGATTGCGCATGAGGCCTTTCGTCTCGCATCGCACAAGCTGCCTGTTGCCACCAAGCTGGTCGTTCGGGGAGAGTTTGGCTAAGACGTCAGGTGTGAGTGAGGAACAAGGACATGGCGTTGGACCTGAAAGAGTTGCGACAGCTAACTAGGTCTGAGCTCGCGGAAAAAGAAAAGCAGCTCGTGCAGGAATTGTTCAATCTTCGCTTTCAATTCGGCACAGGTCGGCTTGAGAACCCCATGCAGATTCGGAAGACCAAGCGGGATATCGCGCGGATCAAGACCGTTCTCCAACAGGTGAAGGATCAAACCGAAGGGTCTAAAGGATAAGGGGTACGATGTCTGAGGGAGCAAAGAAACATCACTGGTTTGGGAACGTCGTGAGTAACAAGATGCAGAAGACGGTGGTGGTGGCTGTTTCACGATCCGTAATTCATCCGATCTACAAGAAAGTCCTCAGGCGGGTAACGAAACTGAAGGCCCACGACGAGAGTGGAATTTGTAAGGTTGGCGATCGAGTGAAACTCGTTCAGACCAGACCTCTGAGCAAGGAAAAGAATTGGCGCGTTGTCCAGGTAATGGAAAAAGGACAGGCGGAACAATAGAAGGAGCGTCTTTCTGAGGTTGTCCCAGTTCAAAGCACGCGCAGATTGTAGCCATGATTCAAAATTATACGTATATGGATGTTGCCGATAACTCCGGAGCGAAACAGGCGATGTGCTTCCATGTCTTCGGGGGGACGAGGCGGCGCTACGCTTCGTTGGGGGACATCGTCGTCGTGGCGGTCAAGGAAGCCATTCCGCAAGCAAGCGTGAAAAAGGGCGATGTCAGTCGCGCGGTCATCGTGAGGACGACCAAGGAGGTCAGGCGGGAAGATGGGTCCTATATCAAGTTCGAACGGAACGCCTGTGTCTTGATCAATAAAGACGGGGACCCGATTGGGACCCGTATTTTTGGTCCGGTCGCGCGCGAATTGCGTCGGAGAAAATTCATGAAGATCATTTCTCTGGCACCTGAGGTGTTGTAGGGGCGAATGAAATGAGTAGGGATACTGTGCCGGGGCTTCGAAAGACCAGAATTCGAAAAGGTGATACGGTCGTCGTCATCGCCGGCCGTGAACGAGGGAAGACCGGGAAGGTCCTCTCTGTCGATCCAGCCGCCGGGAAGGTGGTCGTAGAAAAGTTGAACATCATCAAGCGGCACACGAAGCCGAATCAAAAAGCCAAGCAAGGTGGGATTCTTGAGCGAGAAGCACCTGTCCAGATTTCCAATGTCATGTTCTTCTGCCCAGTCACGCAAAAACCGACGAGGGTGGGAGTTCGCATGTTGGAGGATGGCCGGCGAGTGCGCTTTAGTAAGAAATCGGACGAGACCATTGAGTAGGGCGGGGAATCAGTAATGGCGAAGACAGAAAAAAGCCGTCCTAGCAAACCGTCAGAGCGAAAACCCGCGAAGAAGGGAAGCCCGGCGCCTCAGCAGTTGGATCAAGGAAGCCAGGAATCGAAGTTCCGACCGCGACTTCGCGACCTGTACCATCAACAGGTGGTGCCGGCGCTCATGAAAGAATTCGGTTACAAGAACATCATGCAGGTGCCCAAGCTCGAGCGCGTGGTGTTGAACGTTGGGATGGGAGAGGCGATTCAGAACGTGAAGTTGTTGGAGAGCGCCGTAACCGAGTTGGGGACGATCACAGGGCAGAAACCTGTCGTCACTCGCGCCAAGAAGGCGATTGCCGGATTTAAATTGCGGCAGGGCTTGCCGATCGGCGCCAAGGTGACGCTCAGAAGCCGCCGGATGTACGAATTCTTCGATCGGCTGGTTACCCTGGCGCTTCCGCGCATCCGTGACTTCCGAGGTGTCTCTCCCAAAGCGTTCGATGGTCGTGGGAATTACACGCTCGGTTTGAAAGAACAATTGATCTTCCCTGAGATCAAGTATGACGAAGTCGCGTCCATTCATGGCATGGACATTTCGATCGTGACGACGGCCAGGACGAATGATGAGGGGAAAGCCCTCTTGAAGCATCTTGGCATGCCGTTCCGAACGTAGCGGCGGCCAGACCCTGGTGGCGTCTGATGAACGGAAGGAGTGCTCGTGGCACGATTAGCACTGAAAAATAAGGCGGCAACGAAGCAAAAGTTCGCTTGCCGGAGCTATCACCGGTGCGGCGTGTGTGGCCGCGTACGGGGATATCTTCGCCGGTTTCGGATGTGTAGAATCTGTTTTCGGTTTTTGAGTCTCCGTGGGGAAATCCCTGGCGTGCTGAAATCAAGTTGGTAGCGGACGTATCGTGGCACGCCGGATTGTGTTGGGAAGGGGACGGATACACCATGGTTACTGATCCAATCAGCGATCTTCTAGTTCGATTGAAAAATGGGTCTCGGCGTCGGCATGAGACGGTTGCCGTTCCGGCCTCAAAGTTGAAACGCGCCATCCTGGCGATCTTGGAGAGGGAAGGGTACGTCGAGGCGGTTGAGGACGAGGTTCGTGACGGGCATCCCATTCTCAAGGTGCACCTGCGATACGTGGGCGAAGAACAACCCATGATTTCTGGGTTGGCGCGGATCAGCAAGCCAGGACGCAGGGTTTATGTGGGGAGTAAGGACATTACGAAGGTCCGAAACGGGATCGGCATGTCGATCCTCTCAACCTCGAAAGGTATTATGACCGATCAGGAGTCTCGCAGGAATAAGCTGGGTGGAGAGGTTCTTTGCTCGGTTTGGTAGACGGTTTGAGCATTCGCGTAGAGGCGCAGAAGGCCATGTCACGGATTGGGAAAAAGCCGATAGTGATTCCAGGTGGGGTGGAAGTAAAAGTGGTGGGATCAACCGTGTCCATCAAGGGCCCATTGGGGAAGTTGGATTGGCCTCTTGTGCAGGGGGTGGGTGTTGCGGTTGACAATGGCCGAGTTGTCGTGAGCCGCTCTAGCGACGATCGAAAGGTGCGGGCTCTTCATGGGCTTGTCCGTGCGGAGCTGAACAACATGATCCATGGTGTCACGAAGGGCTACGAACGATCGCTGGAATTAACCGGAGTCGGCTTTAAGACGCAGGTCCAAGGCCGGACGATGAGCTTCAACGTTGGCTATATCAATCCCGTCTTGTATCAGCTTCCAGCGGGAATCGATGTGAAGGTGGATAAGCAGACCCTGATCAATATCAAGGGAGCCGATAAGAGATTGGTCGGTCAAGTAGGAGCGAATCTCCGGGCGATCAAGCCGCCTGATGTGTATAAGCAAAAGGGTATTCGTTACGTGGGTGAAGTGCTGCGGAAGAAGGAAGGCAAGACAGGGAAGTAGGCACCGAGGATGAGAACGGCCGAAAAAGTACGACAGCTTGAACGGCGGCGGCAACGGGTCCGTCAGGTAATTATGGGGACGGCGGAACGGCCTCGCCTGAATGTGTTTCGGAGCCGATCCCACATCTACGCTCAGATTATCGATGACATCGACGGAACAACGCTCGCCGCCGCGTCCTCGCTCGATAAGTCGTTGCGGAAATCGCTCAAATCGACCGGCAGTATTGAGGCGGCACGAGCGGTGGGAAAGTTGATTGCTGATCGAGCGAAAGCCGCCAAGGTGCGCGCCGTAGTCTTTGATCGTGGGGGACGGCTGTATCACGGTCGGATCAAGGCCCTCGCTGATGCGTCGCGCGACGGAGGGCTGCAATTCTAGGCCGGTTAGTCCCATGAGGTCCCATTGAATCTGCGTGGAAAAAGCCGAAAAGAGGTATGACGTGCGGGTCAATCCTGATGAACTCAGCCTGAAAGACAAAGTCGTCTTCATCAATCGCGTAGCGAAGGTGGTGAAGGGTGGCAAGCGGTTCAACTTCTGTGCGCTGGTCGTCGTCGGTGACGGCCATGGTTGGGTTGGGATCGGGAAAGGGAAAGCCGCTGAAGTCCCGGTTGCCATTTCAAAGGCCGTCGAACAAGCCAAGAAGCATCTCGTTCACGTTCCGCTCAAGGGCGGATCGATCCCGCATGAAGTCCATGGCCTCTTCGGTGGCGAGCATGTCTTGCTCAAGCCGGCCGTCGACGGGACAGGGCTTATCGCCGGTGGGGCAGTTCGCGCCGTGGTCGAGTTGGTCGGCGCGCATAATATTATCGCGAAGACGCTCGGCAGGGGGAACCCCTTCAACACTGTCCGGGCGACGCTAGATGGCCTCATGCAATTAAAAAATCCGGACGAAGTACTTCGTCTTCGCCGACAGGCAGCGGCGGAGCCGCAGGAAAGGACGACGGTCTGATGGGCACGGCTAAGGCATCAAAATCCGGCAAGTCGGGTGCGCAAGGCGTTCGGGTGACGCTTAAGCGCAGCCCCATTGGGACGCCGGAACGGCATCGCCTTGTCTTGCGCAGTCTTGGCCTCCGATACATCCGCCAGACTGCCGTCCATCCGGACACGCCCCAGGTGCGCGGGATGATTCAAAAAGTGGGTTACCTGCTTGAGGTTGGGATGCCGTGAATCTCCATGATTTGGCGCCAGCGAGAGGCGCAAAGAAGCGACGGAAACGTATCGGTCGTGGGCCTGGTTCCGGGCACGGGAAGACCGCGACCAAGGGACACAAGGGATTGTTGGCTCGATCCGGTGGCGGAAAGCGACCTGGGTTTGAAGGCGGCCAGATGCCGTTGATTCGGCGACTCCCGAAGTTCGGATTTACCAACCCCTCACGCACTGAATATGCCATCGTCAACATCAAGAGCTTTGAAACGTGGACGGGGGTGGAGGTCATTACTCC
>JBQTHY010000225.1:0-11953 GCA_052389395.1 Nitrospiraceae bacterium
AGAATTCTGACCATTCATTGGATCGACAGATCAACAGATTCTTAAATTATTTTACGAAATACGTTTCCCGCTACTCGGTGGATGCCAGAGCCCCAAGGGTGTGATACCCGCCATCCACGTAAATCACGTCGCCGGTAATTCCCCGTCCCAATGGGCTCACCAAAAACAATGCCGTGTCGCCGACTTCACCTTGCTCTGTGGCGTGACGGAGCGGGGCGAATTCCTTATGGTGATCGACCATCTTACTGATCCCGGAGACACCGCGGGAGGCGAGAGTCTTGATCGGGCCAGCGGAAATGGCATTCACGCGGATGTTCTTGGGTCCCAGGTCGTAGGCTAGATAGCGGACGATGCACTCCAACGCGGCTTTGGCGACGCCCATGACGTGGTAATGCGGCACGACACGTTCGGCTCCGAGGTAGGTGAGCGTGATGACGGAGCCGCCGTTGGTCATCAACGGCAATGCGGCTCTGGTCACTGCCACGAGCGAATAGGCGCTCACATCGAGGGCCATGGCGAACCCCTGTCGCGTGGTACTCACGAATTGGCCGGTGAGTTCTTCGCGGGGCGCAAAGGCCAGGGAATGGACGAGAAAATCCAGCTGGCCGAATTCCTTCTGTACCTGCTCCATAAGTGAGACAATCTCGGCATCGTTCCCCACATCGCAGGGAAAGGCCTTGGCACCCGGCATCGTGCCGGCGAGTTCCTCGACATTCTCCCGCAACCGTTCATTCTGATAATTGAATAGGAGCTGGGCTCCTTGGCTCGCTGTGGACTGAGCGATGGCCCAGGCGATGCTGTGCTTGTTGGCCACGCCGATGATGAGCCCCTTCTTTCCTTCCAGCAACATTGACACTGTTCTCCTTCTTTGAAAATCGCGGTGTACTTGGTTAGAGGCGTGAAGCGTCGTCAACCGTAATGCTCAATGTTCAATGTGTAATGTTCAATTGAGCATTGAGAATTGAACACTGAACATTCCTCGGATACACGAGATATGCTTCACCGTTCGACAGGCTCACGGCCCGACTCGACTGAGCTCGTCGCAGGCTGAGTCACATCGAAGGGCGAGCGACGCCCTGCCGCGGACAGGGAAGATAGCACGATTCGGAGGCTTGTTCCAGGAGTGGAACGGGGTGGAGAGGCTAATTGGCCTTGTTGGCGCTGGCGCGCAATTGCGCAACAACCCTCGTAGCTTCGGGGATGAAGTCCTCACGTTGCAGCGCCTGGGCGAGGGTGAGCGCTTCTGACGCGAGCGCAACGGCGTCATCATGTCGTCCGCGGCTGGAGAAGCTCTTGGCAAGACTCAGTCGGGCGTTGACTGCTCGGGGTGCTTTCTGGATGACATAGTGCAGGAGCTGTTCGCCCTTGTCTGCATCCCCTCCGAGCAAGGAGGGCAATCGGACCAGAAAGGTCCCTTTGGCTGAGAGGGCATCGAGGTGGTCCGGTGCCAATTCAAGCGTCCGGTCGAGTTCCTTCATCATGCGACGAAAGCCGATCGCTGACGAAATGCTTACCTCGCCATCAATGCGCATTAACTCGCCGAGATTGCAAAAAAGCGCAAAGTGAGCGGCTGCTGACTGATCGTCCACAGCCACGGCTTGCTCGCCGAAGCCCTGACCCTTCTCGAAATGCATCGCGCGGGTCGCGCGATCTTGAGCAATGCGGCCGAGAGCGCACTCGTGCATGGCGGCATCGATCAATGACTGTGCAGCGGGTCGAGCACTCGCCAGACTTGCCCATCCGGAGAACAGACATAGGGCCCCAAGGAAAACTTTGACCGTCTCGGAGACCATTTCCTCCCCTCTTCTCCTCAAGATCATCGGCAAGTAATAATGACACGACCCTCAATCATTCATTCCAAGCAAAGATAATGCCACTACCAAATGACTCTGGAGCCGGCAAAAACCTTGAGAAATCTAAATCGCCCTGTCGATAACTGCTCCTTGACTGTTGCGTGAAGGAAACAGGTGTCTGAAAAAGTGCAACAGACTCCTAGGGGGGCAGTCCCCTGGACTTATTCGATGGATCGGTGAAACCGGATTCTATCGAGTGGACATGATGAGGGTACCGTTCTCGACCCGGACTGACTCGATCTGGGGTGGGAGTTGAAATTTTTCTCGGTTCTCAGGCGCGTTGAAGAGCCGGTGGAAGACACGGACAAGCATGGACTTAGGAATCGGCAGTGATCCGAGCATACCGGCGTTGGGCTTCAATCGCAGATGGCCTCCGTAGGTTTCGAGCGTCCCATCGAGTTGGAGGGAGATCTCCTTTCCGTACAACACGAAGAGGTTGTAGGCCCGGAGCTGGTTCCCCAGCAGGTTTACCTGGACATCCCTCAGCGCGGAGTGGGTCTCCTGTTGGGCAGCGTCACGGCTTGGCAGGGATGGAACGCCATCTCCTCTCGACCGGCGGCCCAATGCCGGCGCGAGGTTCTCCTGTATCAACTGGTTGAGCTCTGCTTCGTTGAGCGCCAATGTGTATGGCTGGCTTGCCCGCATGAAAAACTCGAGATGCCTTTTTTTCTCAGCCAGGTGATCGACGACTTGCGGATCTGTTTGAATCGGTAACGGAGGCGCTGGACGGAGAACCAACGCGAAAAGTCCGACAGTGATCGTCAGGAAGATCCACGGAAGAATGCGGAAGACGCGACCCAAGAGCCAAGTTTTCGCCCCGCAGGGTTCATCAGTCCTCTCGGCCTGCGGTTGTGAATCGCGAGCAACGGTCTTGGTTTTGTGCTTCGCGATAACAGGTCCACAGCGAACACATTCCGGAGCCTCCTCCTGTTCGGCCCCACAGTTGAGACATGTCATGGCCGAACTCGTGTCCGGGGCTGAGGGCTGGAGTCTCATGACCCCGACTGTAGTCCAGAGTACCTGAAGGATCAAAGAAATCCTGGAAATCGTCAGTTGCTATGTCGCGTCTGCCTCCTCCTCACCGCCGCTCGGTTCCTGTTGCGACAGCGAGAATCTGTCGCCTGAAGAGCTTGGAAAGCATCCAGCATTTGACGATAGGAATAATGGGCATTCCGTCCGCTGGGGTTGGGCAGCACATACACACATGCTCCCGCAAAGCGCTCAGGCTGTAACCCGAGGCGTACCCTACGGGCGCGCGCTTCGGGAAATAGCATCCGATAAATGGTCACGCCGAGCAGCGCAACTACGCCGGGTCGATAGCGTCTCGCCTTGGCCAGCAACCGCTTCCGCCCCACCTCATAGTCGCGAGGCTTCAGAACATCGATCCCCGCGCTCGGTCGCCCGATAACGTTGGTTAACCCCAATTTCCACTCAGGCAGGCGCCAATCCTCATCGGACCTCAGCGGCTCGGACACGAGCTTGGATTGATGGAGGAGTTTCCAAAATCGGTTGGAGTAGCCGGCAAAGTGGTGACCGGTTTGCGCGGAGCGCAGTCCCGGATTGATGCCGACGAAGAGCACGACCACGCCGGGTTCGATGCAGTCACGGAGTCGCCGGTATCGAAGTCTTGAGTCATCCATCGGACAGAGCTGAGGCAGTTTAGTTGAGGCTTAACTATTCTGCCACAGGAAATAGCAGGGGAAGCCTTCACAGAGTCGTGGGAAGAGTCTCGTAACATAATGATTGTTCTAGATTTAGAGCAAACTATTCGGTGCGGCACCAAGCTTGCTGGCTTCATGGCCAAGTGCCGAATGATCGGCACACATTTTTAATTCATTAGAGGGGGGAACAGGTTATGAAGCGCATCTTGATGCTAATCATGGCAGTCGCAGTGGCAGTGGCGTTCAGCGCACCTTCCTTTGCCGGCGATCCGCCGAAGGAGAAGAAGGGTGACAAGAAGGGTGGGAGTGTCGTGATCTCCGCCGAGGAGCAGAAGAAGGAAGAGAAGAAGAAGGACGAGAAAAAGAAGTAATTGGGGTCATCTTGACGAGGCTAGCTGGCTTGAGAGGCCCTCCGTTTTACTCGGAGGTCCTCTCGGGCGCTCGCCCTACCGACCCTGTTTTCTGATATAGACTGCCTGCAATCCCACGATCGTCTTCGCATCACGAATCGTCCCATCCTCAATTTTCGCCATCGCGTCTGAGAGCGGCATTTCAATCACGTCCAGCACTTCGTCACGATCGAGCTGCTGGTGTCCCTTGGTGAGGCCTGTGGCCTTGTAGACATGGATCACTTCATCCGCAAAGCCAGGGGCGGTGAAGATACTGGAGAGCAGTTCGAATGACGATGCTCGATAGCCGATCTCCTCTTCTAATTCCCGCTCGGCACAATTCAAAGGATCTTCGCCAGGATGGAGTTTGCCGGCAGGAATCTCGTAGATGAAACCGTCCGCTGCGTGGCGGAATTGGCGAATCAATACGACTGTGCCATCGTCTTTCATCGGAACAACAGCTGCAGCTCCGGAATGGCGAATAATTTCAAGATCCACCGTCACACCGTTCGGGAGCGTGACTCGGTCGATGTTGAGGGTAACGACCCGACCTGTATAGATGTTCTTGGTCATGGGAGCAGATGGCTGATAGCGTGTGGCTTTTGGCACGAACTGGAAAAGTCACGGTCTGCGGTCCTATTTCTGCTATGCGCCATATGCAATCAGCTCCTGGATTTCTTGTAGAACGGGGTCTTGACGATTATCCCCGGAACAGCCTTCCCGCGGATATCGATCTGGATCCGAGTGCCTGGTTCGGCCTGTGCGACCGGCACGTACCCCAGACCGATACCCTTCTGAAGGAGAGGAGAAAGATTCCCGCTGGTCACTTCACCAATCGGGTTCGGATGCGGTTGCGATGAGAGGATCTTAAACCCGTGACGAGGCACCGCCTTTTCCAAGAGTTCAAAGCCTACGAACCGCCTTGCGATCCCGCCCTCTTTCTGCCCAAGGAGCGGTCTGTGTCCAACGAACTCTCCTTTCTGAAAGCTCACGGTCCAGTCCACCCCCGCTTCTAAAGGCGTGGTGTCCTCACCGATATCGTTTCCATAGAGGAGGTAGCCCATCTCCAAACGGAGGAGATCCCGAGCTCCCAGGCCTGCCGGTTTCAGACCTGCGGCCCTCCCCTGACCTAGAAGCTGGTCCCATAAGGATCCAATGCGATCAGCCGCCACGTAAAGCTCATAGCCCAACTCACCGGTGTAGCCAGTTCGTGCAAGAAGAGCGGGAATGGTACCGAGTGTGACCTCAGAAGCGTGATGGAGTTTCAACCCAGTTGCTTCTTTGGCGCCCAGGGCCAGGAGGATCTCGCGCGACAATGGGCCCTGGATGGCTATCTGAGCCAGTTTGGCTGAACGGTCTTCTAGCAGGAAGTTCTGATCGCTCTGCTGCCCCAACCAGTTGAAGATTTTTTCTCGATTCGCGGCGTTGATACAGAGCAGGTATTCCGTGGTCTTAAGCCGATAGACGAAAATATCGTCCTTGATCCCGCCCTGCTCATTGCAGACCATGGAATACTGGGCCTGGCCTACAGCCAGTTTGTTCACATCGTTGGTCGTCATCCGCTGCAGGAATGCGGCCGCGCCGGGACCAGAAGCACTAAATCGTCCCATGTGGCTGACATCGAAGAGGCCGGCTTTGCTGCGAACAGTGTGGTACTCATCGACGACACCTGTATACTGAACGGGCATTTCCCAACCGGCGAAATCGACGAGTTTCCCGCCGCTGGCACGGTGTTGCTGAATGAGGGGGGTCTGTTGCATCACGGTTTGTGCTGACAGGCATACGAGCCAGAAGGCTCACATGAGTGTCGGGCTCGGACTTGTCATCCTGTCAGTTTGGCACTTGCCGGCTCTCATGCCATGTGAAGAATACTCTGAGCAGACATGCCCTCGGCTTCCTTGCGTATGCCGAGGCGCACTGGCGCTAGTGGCCTCCTGTCAGTTATGCGTGGTCCCCGGCGTCTGACTCGGCAAAGAGGGCCATGCTGGCGGTATAGCCATGGAGAAAATTGCGGCCGCCGACCGGTCCGATCTCGCCTTGCGCGAAAAATCCTGCGACCGGGATTGGTCCCAGCCGTTCCGTCACCGCCTCAGAGTCATGATTTATGCGTCCGAACAAGCCTTGCCCGCGTCCGCAGCAACTGAACACAAGAGCGCCGAGGGCTGCATTGCGATGGGTGGTTCGATCGGCTGCGAGCAAGAGGTTCAGATCGTCGCTCGCCGATCGCGCGTCACGCAAATGAAATTGGACGGTCTGGCCTTCTTGGACCACGTCCCCGATCGCGACGGCGCCTGTCGTGTGATCGGCTCCGACCAGATTGCGGACCAGAAAATCTCCCCGTTCAAAGCGAGTGCGTTGTTCGTCGATGACAATGCCGATGTGCAGGGCTCTGTGGGCTCGGCGACGGTCTTCCTCACCTAAGGATTCGAAGACGGTTTGGAGCCGCTGCAACGCCGGGGTTCCTCCCAACTCGTAAACGAGGTTGCGCTCAGCCTTGGTGACGACGTATCGCTCGCCGATCGGGCGGCAGCCTTGAGAGATTATCGGACGAATTTCAATCGGTCCGGAGAATCGCACTCCAACGAGCCCATTCTCACAGACCTGATCGTGAAGAATGAGCCGATTCTCACCGGCCCCTTGCCCGCCTCCTGCCAGCCCTCCGATTGCGGCGGCACCCGGGTATCGGTGTTCGAGCAATGAGAGGACTTCCTGGATAGGCGTCGTAAAGGGATCCGCCAGGAGCAGGAATGTGGAGCCAGCAGCAGTTGGCTCTGGCCAGCCTGACAGCTTGCATTGATCTTGTGCCGGGGAGAATGTGAGTCGGGCCGGTGCAATCGTGACACAAGGGAGGCAGGCGGTCCATAAGGTGAGCGCCGGCGCTGTCTCCAGTTCTTCTCCTCCCGCGATGATCCCCTCTCCGCTACATCCGACCATCACACGCGGTTGAAGAGAGTCCGAGAGCATACTCGCGAGTATCTCCGCGCGCGGTACATGATGCGATGATAAGAACAAACACGCGAAGTCTACTGGCAAGGAACCGAGCTTGGCGCGAACCTGATCGGCTAGGTCGCGGGCTGCTGCCTCCGTGTCGGCGTTGCGTGACAGCGCGGCGGCAAAATGGAAGGTGGTGGACGACCGTAAGGATTTTGAAGACAACCTAGGCATGTGCAAGGTGTGGAGCCCGAACTGAAAGTTTAGACGCCCGGGTCCATCCGTTCCGGGCGAGTCTGCGCCAATTTCTTGTAATACCGCCACATGTAGGAATAGAAGTCGTCGAGTTGCGCGAGGAGGTAGTGGAGTTCCGTCGGGTCCTCTGTTTCGAGGGCGCGCACCATCCGGGTCTTCAAGAATTCGGCGAAGGCGTCTGTCTTCTCAATGGCGGTCAGCAGACGCAGGCCGCCGCCGATTTGGTACTCGTTCACCGAGAGCCTCTCCTCGGATTCAGAATTCGTGGGGAGAATAACGAGACGTGGGAGGAAAATGCAAGTCAGGTATTGTCCGCAACGAGTATACTGCGGAACGATAGGGTGAGCTAGCGGCTTGTGCCAGGCACAAGAGCCTTGAGTCGATCCAGCGCGATGGCTTCCGCACGATGTCCGTCGCGGCCCACGACCGTGGTGGCCATGGTGAGGGCGTTGAGGATCGCTTCTTCCGTCGCCTCGACCGTTGCAGTGATGAGGGGGTTGAGATGTGTGTCGGCAAGATGGGTGAGATTGTAGGTTCGCTCTTTGGGATAGTGCGGAATCACGTTGGCGGTAGAAAACGCCAGTATGAAATCGCCGCTCCCGTGTCTGGCGGTTGATCCGGTCCTCGCCAGTCCGAGCGCGGCCCGCTTGGCCAACCGGGCGAGCTGCCGTCCATCAAGCGGGGCATCGGTGGCAATGACGATGATGATCGACCCTTCACCATGTCCAGCTGAAAGAACCTGTGCGGTAGGAGGAACGGCCTCATAAAGCCGGCCGACGGGAACGCCCGTCACCACTAATTCCGGCCTTCGGCCATGGTTGGCGTTGACCAAGACCCCGACCGTGTAGCTGCCTTCCTGCTCAGACATCCGACGGGAGGCGGTGCCAATTCCGCCTTTGAATCCGTATGACACCATCCCGGTGCCGGCCCCGACGGTGCCTTCCTTGATCGGTCCACCGGTTGCCCCATCGAGCGTGACCATCACATCCTGCTCCGAAACATGCCGGCCTTGGATGTCGTTCAGGCGCCCATCGTCACATTCGGCGACCACCGGCGTCAGTGTGTCGTCCGAGATGCCGATTTCCGGGTACTGCGCAATCATCCAGCTCATGACCCCATTCGCCACGCGCGGGACGTTGAGGGTATTCGTGAGCGCGATCGGATATTCCAAATATCCCGACTCTGCCACCCACGAGAGTCCGGTCATCTCTCCGGTCCCATTAAGCACGAAGGCTCCGGCGGCAACCTTCTTGCGCCACACATCCTCTCGAGGGATGATGACCGTGACGCCGGTTCTAACTGGTCCTTCGCCCGGTTTCAGGGGACCTTCCCCGCGCATCAACGTGGCGTGGCCAACTTTTACCCCCTCGACGTCGGTAATGGCGTTGAATGGACCGGGTGAATATTGACCGACAATGATCCCCAATTCACGGAGACGCTGGCGGCCTTCTTGGGGTTCAGCCGCACTGGCGGAGAGGCAACCCGTGACCAGGTGGGAGACACATGAAAGGATCAGCACCACCAGGGCGCCTCTTCGTCCTGCAGGGGATGTGAGAGACATGGCATTAGACTTCATGGGTACTGCCTCGATGGGGTACCTGAACCTCGAGCTTCGGATGTTCAGTTTTGATCGCGGCTGCAAGCGAGAGGGCCTGTTTCTCTTCGCCATGGACAATGAAAATCTTGCTGGGCAATGGAGCGATGGCTCGCACATACGCCAGCAGATCATTGCGATCCGCATGGGCCGAGAGGCTGTTGAATTTTACGATCAGGGCGCGCCGCGGCGTTGGCACGCCGAATATCGGAACCACGTCCCAGCCTTCGACGAGCTTCCTCCCCAACGTGTGCTCGGCTTGGAAGCCGACGAACACGATGACGTTGGCCTCGTCTTGGATAGCGTGCTTGAGATGGTGAAGGATGCGGCCGCCTTCGCACATGCCGGAGGAGGAGATGATGACACAAGGCCCTCTCATCGTATTGAGACGCTTGCTGTCTTCAGGCGACGACACAAAGTGAATGTAGCGTGACGCGAAAGGATCTCCCTCCGCCGAAAAGGTCCTGAATGTCTCTTCATCGTAGCATTCCGGGTGGCGCCGAAAGACCTGCGTGGCCTTGTTGGCCAGCGGTGAATCGATGTAGATGGGAATGGGATCGACACGACCCTCACCGACCAGTTCTTTAATCCGCATGACCAGTTCCTGTGTGCGACCCACGGCAAAGGCCGGGACGATGATCTTGCTCTTGTGGGTTTTCGCATGGGCGATCAGATCCTGCGCCTTCTTTTTCACCGCTTCGCCGGCCTGTTCGTGCAGCCGGTCGCCATAGGTGGATTCAAGAATGAGTACATCGCAGGAGGGAGGCGGGTCAGGATCGCGCAAAATCGGCATGTTGGAGCGACCCAGATCGCCGCTGAAGAGAACGGTGGTGGTATTGCCGCGTGCGGTATACTTCACTCGGATCGCGGCGGACCCCAGGATGTGGCCGGCGTCATGAAATGAAGCTGTCACGCGTGGCGCGATCTTGAGTTGGTCTCCATACCCCTCACCTTCAAAACGCCTCATAATCCTACGGACGTCATCACCGTCGTATAATGGACGGACACAGGTCTTCCCACGACGCCGCTCCTTCTTATTCACATAACGGCAATCGCTCTCCTGGACGCGAGCCGAGTCGTCGAGCATGATCCCAGCAAGGTCGGCAGTGGCAGGTGTCACGTACACCTTTCCGGAGAATCCCTGTCGAGGAAGGACCGGCAGGACGCCCGAATGGTCGATATGCGCATGGGAAAGTAAGACTGCCCCCAGTGACCTTGGGTCGAAGCCCAAATCTCGGTTCTGCCGAAAGGCCTCATCTCGGCGACCTTGAAAAAGTCCGCAATCCAGCAAGAGCCTATAGCCTGGCATCTCAAGCATGTGGCGGCTCCCCGTCACCGAGCGTGCGGCCCCGTGGAACGAGAGTTTCATGATGGCGGCACCCTATTGTAGCGTCCGATCAGCTCCCAGACTTCCTGGGCCGTCTCGGCATAGTGAAACAAGTCAAGATCGTCGTGGGAGATGAGGCCGTTGTCGACGAGCCATGGCCAGTTGATCAGGCGCTCCCAAAACGTCCGGCCGACCAGTACGACCATCACGTTTTCGGTCTTGCCGGTTTGGAGGAGTGTCAGTGTTTCGAACAGTTCATCGAGGGTGCCAAATCCTCCGGGAAAGGCCACCAGCGCCTTGGCACGGATTAAGAAATGCATTTTCCTAATGGCAAAATAGCGAAACTGAAAACTGAGTGTCGGTGTGATGTAGGGGTTTGGCCGCTGCTCGTGAGGGAGGGTGATGTTGAGGCCAATTGATTTTGCATTCACCTCCGCCGCCCCACGGTTTGCCGCTTCCATGATGCCGGGCCCTCCGCCGGTCACGATGACATAGTCGCAGCAGCCGTCGACTTGGCAAGTCGACGACACCAGGCGGCCGAACTCCCGCGCCACGTCATAGTACTTCGCGAGGGCGAGTTGGCGCCGCGCGATCGACACCTTCTGACGAGCGGTTTCATCATCGGGGGACCGAGCGGCCTCTTCTTCCGCCAGGCGGAGGGTTTCTTGAGCAGCGGCCGGTTCCCTGAGTCTCGAGCTGCCGAAGACGACGATGGTCGATCGAACCCCTTCTTCGCGCTGGATCAACTCGGGCTTCAGGAGTTCGAGCCCTATGCGGACGGAACGAAGCTCCTCCCGCTGGAGAAACTCTGTGTCCTTGTCGGCCGGGATATAGGAGGAGGACGTGACCCCACCCTGAGGGTGTGAAGTGCGATCGGACGAATCCGGCTCCATGGCTTGCCATTATAGCGGGGCAAGGGGAAGGCAGCAATTCGCTGGGAGCCGGTACACGACCGAGTGTTAAAAGGGATACGGATTGAACCGAGGACCGGAGAGATGACGGAGAAAGCTGTGGTGCGTGATGACCCAGTTGGAGTCACAGAGCAATTCAAAGGCATCGACGCCGAGGCCACTACGTGAAATGATCAGATCCGGGTCGACGGGTGACCAGGGTTTCAGCAACCAGCCGAAATTGACACGCGCGTATTTCATGTCGAGGAAGCGATACGTTGCGACAACTCCTTGATCCAAGTCGATTATGGAATCGGGTGTGCCCAGTTTGCTGATCACGTCGGCCAACGTGGTTTGCCCCGGAACGATAAACGCCACATCTTCCCGCGTGAGTGGGGTATTCAGGGTGACGCGAACGACGTTACAGCCGAAGAAGGTCACGCACATCCCCATGGAGAGGAGTATGGAGCAAAGCCTGGACCAAGGGAGTTTCATCTCATTCTCCGAAAGGCCAGAAACGAAACTCTAGCCCATCTGTGCGCCTCGAGGAAATGACGTCCTCGACGATCTCTTCACGGTTCAGAATCACGAACAGGTCATCGCTCTTGATGGATAACCGTGAAAAATTGATAACAATGAGCAGCAAACTCCCCACTTTGGCGTCGTATCGATAGTACTGAAAGACGTCGCGGCCGTTCACTTGGAGAAGACGATCCGGTGCCCCTAGGAGGGAGATGATTTCGGCTTTCGTTGTCGAGCCTTTCTTGATGGCAGCGACAGCCTCGGAGCTGATCTCGTCGCCCAAGGTGCCTCGACTAAACGCACAGCCTTGAACCAGAAGGCAGCCGGCCACTAGGATCAAACTCAATCGAAGAAAACCCATGTGGCCTCCTTTCCTAACTATTTATCCTGTAAAGGCGATCTATGATGTACAAGCACGAAATCCTGCTCATAGACCCTGTAGGCCGATGGAGCAAGCCCTACGCGCTCATACGCGATTTGGGCTGCCCGATTCTCCTGTTCCACGTAAAGTCTGATCCCACAGACCTGCGG
>JBQTHY010000226.1:0-6578 GCA_052389395.1 Nitrospiraceae bacterium
CCCCAAAGCAACCTCGCGTAGGACCTGTTGATCCTCCTGCTTTCGAGTCCCTTCGAGCCTGTCATATTCCTCGATCGCATCCTTCGGATTGCCCAGCCTGAGCAGAGAGCGAATCCTGAGTCGGCGAACATCCGGCGCGCCGGATGCTTCCTTGTCCAGCTTGGCTAACTCCTCAAGTGTCTTCTGATACTCATGCTGATCATAGAGATTCTGGATCTCTTGAGAGACCGGTGACACTCCCGTTATGGTGGTTGGGTTACCCACCATGCCAGCCCAGACAAGCACGCTCGCCACAATGACACCATGCCGCAAGTTCACGCGGGTCATGACCCCGCCTCTCCTTCCTGCGCTGGGCTGGCGCCCAGTTTCGTTTCTTCTTCCCTGACAGTTCCTCGACATAATAGCCCCGCTTGGGCCGGAGCCAACTGGCTCATACTCAAAGATCGCCTGGGCGCAGTCTATTTGCTGGCGCACTAGTGCCCCAGCCGCAGGTGATCCTCCTTCGCAAAGACCTGAGCTTGATACTTCTTCCCGTTCACCAGTTTGGTGATGATGTCTGAGAATTCAAATCGAATCGCGAGGGCATCGCCGGCCATGGCGTGATCATCCGGCGACCAAATCGACGCGCTATGGAGAAGAACCAGGAAGACCAATCCCCGGGCCCTTCGCGCAAGACGAAACCACATCGGCCGTCAATGCTGATGTTCGACGAAGGGACTGATGTCGACAGGATACCCGAGGGCATCTGGACCGAATCGAGGGTTCTCCACGACCTTGTAGGCGGTTCGATTCCCCCTTGGAGCCGGCAATGAGAGCTGTTCAACGAGTTTTCCGTCCGGCTGCACCGCGACCATCTTGGTGGTGCCAGGCCCCGTTTGAGGATGCCAGACCACTAATTGATAGGTGCCGGGGGGAATGTTGTCGATCGTGAATTTTCCATCGGCATCGGTCAAGGCGTAATAGGGATTGTTAACCGCCATCGCCCAACTTTCCATGTAGGCATGAAACCCGCACTGCATGTAAAACGTGCGACGTCCTTTGTTCAGATAGATCGGCCCGACCAACGATTTTCCCGGCGCGTGGTCGTGCATCGCGTGGATATCCCCACGTCGATGCTGATGATTCATCACAAGGGGGGTGTTGAACAACACGCGAGCTCCGGCTTCGAGCGAGGTCTCATAGCCTTGGATATCGTGCATGACCGGATCCATGTTGATGACTTCGACCGCGTGTCCATTCCGCACAATCGTCATGAAGGGCTGAAACATGCAATCGCGCGCTTCGATCAACGGTACGGAGACTTCAAACGGCTTGCCCGCTTCGATCCCTTCAAGCAGCACAATCGCGTCTTTTAACCCACCTTGCGGACCGACGACGAAATCATGGAGCAATCGCCAGCCGCGACCATTTGAAATGCGCCCGCAATAGGCGGGGTCGGGAAAGGTGATAAGGTTGAACCCTTTCGGCTCAGGAACCTCGCCTACCAAAGTCACCGTTCCTTCAATCGTTCCTCCGCGCCACACATCGTTCACATCGTAGGCGGACGCGGGTCCGAGCGAAAGCACGGCGACGACTGAAGAAAGGGCGATGACGAGACCTTTGAGCAATGTGTTCTTCACGCGCGAGGCTCTCTATTCCTCAAGGCACCTGGAGTTCCAATGTGGGCCTGATATCCACGGGTTTTCCGAGCGCCTGCAGTCCAAAGTGTGGATTTTCTTGAATCTCGTGGGCGCTGCGGCGCCCCTTCGGTGACTCGAAAAGAATATCGACCGTGGCGACGCCTTTCGCAGGAACGGTGACCTTCTTCTCCAGTACAGTGCCTACACCGGGATGCCAGGCGTTCAGCACATAGTCTCCAGGAGGCACACCAGAGAGCGAAAACGTCCCGTCGCCGCCGGTCACCTGGTAGTAGGGATTTTCGATCGCAATCCCCCAACTCTCCATATAAGCGTGAAACCCGCACTGCATGACGAAGAACTTCCTTCCTTTCGTCAGATGAATCGTTTCTGCGATCGGCTGACCGGCCAAGTGCTCGTGGCTGTCGGCTCCCACGCTTCGCTTGTGATGCGGGTTCATCGGCAGCGGCGTATTGAAGAGCACGCGCGGACCGAGATGCGACGTCTCGTAGGCCTGGATATCGTGCATCACAGGATCCATGTTCATGATGGTCACCTCGGTTCGGTCTTGCACCACGGTGACGAACGGGAGAAATCGGCAATCTCTGGCTTCGATCGTAGGCGATTTGAACTTGAAAGGCTTGCCTACTTTCACATCGGTCAGCCAGACGACAACGTCCTTGAGCCCCCCATCCGCCGCCGCCTCGAATTCCTTGAGGATACGCCAACCAGTCCCGGTCGAGATGCGCCCGCAATAGACCGGATCAGGAAAGGTAATCAGGTTGAACCCCTTGGGAATGGGCTTCCCTGCTGTGATCGTGACTATCCCTGATATCGTTCCTCCATCAGTAACTTGAATCTCGTCGTAGGCCCAGGCTGCTGGAACGCCGCTCAGCAACGATGAGGCGAGAAGAAACAAAAGCGCGCTTATGAGCCCTCCAGAAATCATCATCACAGCACGTCTTCAAATTCTGTCATCGCAATAAAAGGTCGTCTCATAGCAAAAGAGGGAGGCTTGTCGGCCTCCCCCTTGCTCTTGAACTCTCGCCGTCCTCGCGGCGAGCAGGGTGTGCTACTTGGCCGCTACCGGGAGAGCCTGCGCCGCCTGTTCGAGCGACGCACTCTTCATTCCCGCAGCAGCCCCATGGAGCGGCAGCAACCGCTGATCACCTGACGGCAACACGCGGAGGTAGCCCCACTGGCCGGACTGGGAGTAGGGCAGCCGCTGGTTACTGTACACGTAGTCGCCGGACTGCCGATAGGGTCCGCCGGCCGACGGGATAAACGCATCCAGCGTTTCAGAACCGGAGTACTCGACGACACTGATCTGGTCCGCTCCGCGCATGAAGGGCTCAATCGGCCACTCATGCTTCTCGACGCTGAACATCCCGTTCTGCTCGTTGCTGGCGCCGATCACGTGGATCCGAACCGGATCGCCGGCATGCGCTTCAATAAGCGGAGTCGCGGGATCTTCCGGCTGGTCCGCTTTGCAGGGCTGGAATACTTTGCCCAGCGAGCAACCCTGTTCTTCGCGATACTTGTACGGTTCCGTCCGATAGTTGACACCGGTTAGGCCCGCGACGTTCTGCACATACGGCATGAAACTGGTGCCGATAATGTTGTCTTCGTCCTGGAAAAACAATGCCACGTCGCGATAGTTCGGACGATGCTCCATACCCGGTATCGTGTGATCGATGATCACGTCGGCCGCCCAGGCATTCTTGTTCGAGAGATCGGCGCCGGTCTTCGGGTCGCGATACTTCGCCCCCTTCGGACCGACCACCACGGCTCCGAACAAGCCGTTCCGAGGATTGGTCATCACGTTGCCCCAATCCCACACCAGCGAAGTCGTCTCGCCGTTGAACGGATCGGCATAGTACGTATAGACCCGTTCGGCGCCTGGAGGAATGGTTTGATCACCGGGATTATTCCCGATGTTCGCGCCCATTGAGTCCTTCGGATCGAAGGCCAACCCGATAGCCGAGAAGGATGCCTTGCTGTCCTTCATCTTGTTTTTCAGGTTTACTTTCACGCAATCCCCGACATTCACGCGGAGCGTGAGCGGCATCGGCTGGGCGCCGCTGGCCACCTTCGCTGTGTCTTCCTCCAAGGCATAAATCTTCGCCTCGGGGGTGGTGAGCTGGATCTTCCGCTCGAAGTCCACTTCGATGGCTTCCGGAGCCTTGGCATTGAACGTCATGGAGGGATAATCCATCGCCACCACGTTGAAGCTTTTCACCGGGGCATCCGCCGGGCAGACGGGCAAAGCCTTCGGAATTTCACCCTTGTTTGAGAACCCGGCCGGCAGTTTCTTCAGATCAGCCTGCTCCTTGTCATAAACCCGTAGGATCCCCCAGGCACCCTCGGAGAGCTTTGAGGAGCGTCCATTGAAGTGGATGTAGTCGCCAGCTTGATGTCTTGGACCACCTGCTTCCGGTACCACCAAATCGTACCGTTCCGCAATGCCGATATGGATCGAGTTTTTTCGATTCGCATCTGGTGCATACCGCTCCGTCCAGAACGTATGACCCGACAGCGTCCAGGTCATTGTTTCGTTCATGAGCGTGTGCAGGAGGCGGAACACCATCGTGTCTCCCACATAGGCCCTCAGAGTCGGAGTGTACGGATCGCCATGGATCTGGCTGTTGAATGCCAGCGACACATCCGGATTGGTCGCCAACCGCTGGGCGATCGGACCTGCGCGGAAGTTCAAGCCGCTCCCGGTCGTATGGGTCCCGCCATTCAGGAATGGCATCGGCGTCATATAGATTTTTTCCGGCATCATGAACGAAACGGTCTTGCCAGCTTCGAGGGCTACTTCAACGGGCTGACCGGGAGGATTGCCCGCCGTCACGATGTTAACGGTGTGGGGGACGGTGTCATGCACCTGCACCATCAACTCGCGGAAGCTGTTGTTCACACCATGGCCCACCGGCTCGTTGGTATGGATATCTGCGATCGGACCGCTCCAGACCAACTTTCCGGTCTTCGGATCATGATAGGTGGATCCAACTGGCTCGGCAATGAACGTGCCGAACCCGCCGTGCGGCCAGGTGGTTGCGCCGAACGCGTGGTCGTGCCAGAAGACTGTCCCGACATCCGCATCGACCCAGAACCGCTGCCGGACGAATTCCACAGTCACGATGTCGTTCGGGGGATGATCGCTTTTCAGACCCTTTGCTAAGGTGATTGTATTCCCTTTGATCGCCTTAATACGGGACACTTCATTGCCCTTCACATTGTCCGCTCCGACAAGAATCAAGGTGCCCACATGGTACTGAGCCGCATTCTTCACGCTAATGCTCGTCGCCCCTTTCTTTGCCGCTGCGGTCAGCACCGTGTTCATCGGGGCAGGAAGGCCCTTTTTGTTCTTCTTTTCCAGCATCGTGAACGGACGAACCGACTGCTCGTAGGAGAACCCTGTGATCACACCGTCCGAGGCCTGGTTGTCGAATTGTAGGAAATGCCAGTGAGTGTTGATCTTCGACGACTGGAAGTTGGTGTAGTCGTCGTCGTCCCACTCGCTGGTCAGCATCCAATCGACGCAGTCATAAATGTTGCCACGGACGACCAAAGGATACTTCAGGTCGTCGTTGGCCCGGATCGCCGCTTCTTCTTCATGCAGCACATAGATCAAACCGTTCGGATCGATCACCGGAGGCTCTTTCCCTTGTGCTTTGGCGATCTTGATCGGCAGCTTGATGAAGTGCACGTTGTAGTTCTTCCGTCCGGCATTGACCGGGCACAGACTCCAGTTGCCCTGTTCTCCCGGCTTGGCTTGCTCGGCGCTCTCCTCGCCGTTGTCATCCCGGCGGATCATCTCCAGCCAGGGCGCGCCGACGTGATTCGGAGAGAACATCGCCCGCTTGCCGAAGTGCGGGGTGAGATGAGGCCAGGCGACTTTCCCGGTCAGCGGCTCGAACATGATGGGATGCCGCTTGCCCGGATGGGTGGACTTGTACTTGGGATTGTCGATCGTGCTTTCCTTCTCGCTCATCGCGCGATTTCCGTTCCAGACCCAATCCAACACCGTGGCGTCATAAGACATGATCTGGCCCTTCTCATCATCCTTGTGTCCAGGTTTGCCTTGCGTTGGCAACTGCATTTCCACCCAGTCCTTGATCGTGATCGTGGCCGGGTTGCCTTTCCAGTTGCTCTTGCCCTTTTCGACAATCTTGAACTGCTTGCCGAACCAATCGACCGTCTGGCCGATCAACTTGTCGGACGAAATCGGCGTCTTGATGCGGCCCTTGCGATCCGGTAATTCCCTCAGATCCGGCATCACATCGTTCCGCAGGTCACCCTGCTGGATCGTGTTATACACGCGCCAGTAACCCCACATGCCAGACACATAATGGTGAGCGACGTGGCAGTGGAAGAGAAAATCACCGGCCAACTGTTGGCAGAGACCGGAACCACACTCCGTTTCCAGGTCGAGCGCTTCAGACGGGCCGATGACTTCCACATCGACGCGGTCCGTCTTCGCACGGATAAGCGGATACTTCACCGGTCCGTTGACCGCCGTGGCCCAAAGATTCATGTCATCGATCGCCCGCGGGCTGCGAGGCCATCGGATGGATCCTCCATGTGGATGGTGTGAATGAAACACTTCGGACCCACCATGGACCAAACGGAATTTGGCCGGGTCGCCCATGTAGGACCGGGGAATCGTAGGGGACGCATCACCGAAGGTATAGGAGCCATAGCCCATCGATTCGTCCTCGAACCCGAAGTATTCGTGCTGTACGTGCATGTTGTTGATGCCGAACGGCTCGCTCCGATAGTTGATCGCGCGGCCGCCTGGACGATAGGAATCGGTCAACGGATCGCGCTGCGGCAAGAAATCGCCCTTCTTATTGAGCGGGCGGAAGGCCTCGTCACCGACTTCGTGATAAATCAGCACAAACTCACGGAAGTCTGGACCAGTGCCGTTTTTGATGATGGTCTGCCAGCCGCTGGTGG
>JBQTHY010000227.1:0-3117 GCA_052389395.1 Nitrospiraceae bacterium
AGCTTCATCGTATTCTTGGTATTTGTGTTTTTCTGTAGGAAGCTCTTCATGTTCAGCTCCTCTTCCCCTGACCGAAATCCGGAATGCGTGTCCTGACTATTTGTATGTGGATGGACGGCCGGTGCCTATGGGGTGCTCCTGCTGAAGGCGAATGTCCCCGTTAGACGACCGAGTCAGTTGGATGTTAGGAAGCGGGAGGACCGCGAGTGGCTGGACTGTCGACGAGAATAATCGGAGTCTGGCCGAGCGAGGCGAGTTCTATCCATTCGAGCGGGAACAACTCGAAGATGGTCGGGACCACTGTCCCTTCCCACCCTTGTCCAGCCGCACACATCCAGGAACAGAGGACCGTGTCATGCGTGGCTTTCTGATGGTGGGCGTGCTGTGATTCGTGGGTGATCGACTGGGCCGAGGCGAGCCCGCCGACGAACAGGATACAGAAGGCAAGTATGGCTGCGAGTGCTTGTCTTCGACGGGTATAGCTCATCATGCTCTGACTCAATACCAACCTATTATTGAAATAATACTCAGGTACATTAGTGAGAGTCAAGACAAACACTGCCCAAGGCGCCTTTGTCTTCCTGATAGGATTCGGAAGAAGTTTCCTGTATACTGCACACGTAGATCTGCGTGGTAGTAGATAGACCTCTCCCCCATTGTCTACCCTTGCGATCATGATACGTCGTCTATGTTGACACAGCTCCTGAATCTCGCCTTCGGCAGCAAGAACGACCGTGAAATCAGAGCCTTGATGCCGACTGTCCAGCGCATTACTGGCCTGGAGCCCGGCCTCACTCCACTCTCCGACGAGGCCTTGGCGGATAGGACTCAAGAGTTCAAAAAACGGCTCGAGGCGGGCGAAACGCTGGAGGATATCCTGCCGGAAACCTTCGCCGTCTGCCGGGAGATGTCTCGCCGCAAGCTCAACATGCGGCACTTCGACGTCCAGCTCCTGGGTGGCATGGTGCTGCACAGAGGCCGGATCGCCGAGATGAAGACCGGTGAGGGCAAGACACTGGTCGCTACCCTAGCCCTCTATCTGAACGCGCTTGAAGGCAAGGGCTCGCACCTGGTCACCGTCAACGACTACCTGGCCAAGCGAGACGCGCAATGGATGGGCCAGCTCTACCATGCTCTCGGTCTGTCCACCGGCGTCATCCAGCACGACGCCTCATTCATCTTCGATCCGACCTACGATGCCTCCGATAAGCGACTGCAACACCTCCGTCCCTGCACCAGGCCTGAGGCCTATCGCGCCGACATCACTTACGGCACCAACAACGAGTATGGGTTCGACTATCTCCGCGATAACCTGGTGGTCACCGATTTGAATCAATGCGTCCAACGCGAACTGAATTTCGCCATCGTGGACGAAGTCGACAGCATCCTCATCGACGAAGCCAGAACGCCGTTGATCATCTCCGGACCGACCGATCAAACGACCGACCTCTACTATCGAATCAATGCGATCATCCCTCAATTGAAACACGAACTGGACTTTACGATTGAAGAGAAGACCAAGACGGCTTCGCTCACAGAAGAGGGGAATGTCCGGGTTGAGAAATTGCTCGGCGTCGATAACCTGTACGACCCAGCCAACATGGATCTCGTCCACCACGTTGTAAAAGCGCTCCAGGCGCATGCACTCTACAAGCGGGACGTGGACTACGTCGTCAAGGACGGCGAAGTCATCATCGTGGACGAGTTTACCGGCCGCCTGATGCCGGGCCGCCGCTGGAGCGACGGGCTGCATCAGGCCGTTGAAGCCAAAGAAGGCGTCAAGATCGCCAATGAGAATCAGACGCTCGCATCCGTCACTTTTCAGAACTATTTTCGCATGTACAAGAAACTCGCCGGCATGACCGGCACCGCCGACACCGAGGCCGCTGAGTTCGCCAAGATCTATAACCTCGACGTCAACGTGGTGCCGACCAACCGCAAGATGATCCGGCTCGACTATGCAGATGTGGTCTATCGAACGGAAAAGGAAAAGTTTGCGGCGATCGTCGAAGAGATCAAGGAATGTCATGAACGCGGGCAGCCGGTGCTCGTGGGGACCATTTCAATCGAAAAATCCGAGAAGCTCGCCGGCCTATTGAACCGCAACGGCGTCAAGCACAACGTCCTCAACGCGAAGCAACATGAGCGAGAAGCCGAGATCGTCGCCCAGGCCGGACGCAAAGGCGCCGTGACGATTGCCACGAACATGGCTGGACGTGGCACCGACATCTTGTTGGGTGGTAATCCCGACTTCATGTACAAACAGGTGCTCTATCGAGAAGAGAATCTCCCGGACGCCCGCAAACTCGCCGTTTTCGAAGAGATCCGAGCCGATTGCGAGAAGAACAAGCAGGAAGTCGTGGCCCTCGACGGGCTTCACATTCTGGGCACTGAACGGCATGAGAGCCGCCGCATCGATAACCAGCTTCGTGGCCGATCCGGTCGCCAGGGTGATCCGGGCACCTCCAGATTCTATCTATCCCTTGAAGACGATCTGATGCGTATCTTCGCCTCTGAACGGGTCTCGCAACTGATGCTCAAGCTCGGCATGGAAGAAGGCGTCCCCATCGAACACGGCATGGTCACGCGCGCGATCGCGAACGCGCAGAAGAAGGTCGAAGCCCATAATTTTGAGATCCGCAAACAGCTGCTCGAATACGACGACGTCATGAACAAGCAGCGCGAAGTGATCTATCGCCATCGGCGGGCGGTCCTCAGCGGAGACAACCTCCGGGACGACCTCCACGATATGATGGCAGATCTGGTGGAATCCTCCCTCGATGTCTACTGCCCGGCTGAACAGTATCAGGAAGAATGGGACATGAAAGGCTTGGTTGAAATGATGCAGGGCCAGTTCGGCCTCGACATCACCCAGGGCAAATACGATGGTGGACAATCACTCCGAGACATGGGGCATGACGCGCTGCTGGAGGAGCTTCGAACCCAAGTTCGAGACGCCTATGCGAGGAAAGAACGGGAACTGGGGTCGGACTTGACGCGTTTCCTGGAGAAGACATTCATGCTCCAGGTCATCGATCATCATTGGAAAGATCACTTACTCGGTATGGATCATCTGCGCGACGGGATCGGTCTCCGCGGCTACGGCCAAAAAGATCC
>JBQTHY010000228.1:0-11168 GCA_052389395.1 Nitrospiraceae bacterium
GGCAGGCATCGCATTCAAAGGGCGATTCACTAGCACAGCCACGCCCATCTCCGCTGCGTATTCCAAGAGGGTCTGCCGATTGGAGTGACCAGTGTTGGCCGTCAGCGCGGCTCCTGATTCGAACAGATTCATCGGGCACTGGAGGATGCGGAAGTGGTGAATATCGGACCCCAGCGATTTTGCGGCGGCCTGTGCCGCTTGGACCATGAGTGCTAGCGAGGTTGCTTCGGGATCGTCGGCTCGGGACGTCGCCGTGTTGGAGGACACGCCATAGTACTGGAGGCGCCCAGTCGATACCTGGGATTCGAAATGGGCAAAGGCCCGTTCAAGCCGGTGATAGAAGTTCGCACGAAGCGCGGTCAGATCCTTCTCTCCGCGAGAAGACGCTTGCGACAAGAAATATTCTGGATTATGCAGGAGGCAGATATCCAACGTGGCCAGACCAAGACGATCCAGCGACAAGGTTAATTGGTCCGCCAAGAACTCCGGATGAATGCAATGCCAAATCCCATCTCCGTACTTCACCATGTTGGGATAAGGGCGGCCGGCCTTTTCTCTTGCTTCGGCCAGCTTCAAATTCTGCCCCTGCACATACCCGATCTTGGAAACGACAATGACCTCTTCGCGCCGCAATTCGCCGGATGAGATAAGCTCCCTGAGCACGGAACCAACCAAACATTCGCTGTCGCCGTCCATATAATTCGTCGAGGTATCGATCAGGTTGCAGGATTCACGCAAGGCTTTCTTCAGCGACTCACGGTGGCCCGCATCTTTTGTGGTGACGCGGTAGGTGCCGAATCCCACACGTGTCGTGGTGAGCCCTGTCGAGCCAAGTGCTCCAAATCCATTGGCGAGTGTTGCGTCGCCCGTGCGTCCGATCATGCGCGCCGCATAGCCCGCTGTTCCCTGGACTGTTGCGTACCCTGGGACTTGCGTTCCTTGCAGCATCTTCTGTTCGCCCCTGAGACGATCCGCCAAGCTGACTTCGTTGGTCCGTAATGCGTCCAATACGGATCGGGGGTCGGTGAGAGGTTGTTGGCAACTGAAGTTCCTGCAGATGTACAACGTCGGTCTCCTCCGCACCGCCCGCTTGCCTTTCAACAGGGGCAGAGAAGACGATACGCCTGGTTCGCTTGTCGCCACAATGCGATTGGGGAGGTAGCAATCCGCCACCGCCTGGCGCAGCCCCCGAAGTCCATCCTGCGTCTCGTCGTCGACAAACGCTAGTTCGACCGGACCTTCCGTAAGAAAGTCAACGACGGCCAAGCTCTTGGCGAACGCCCGTGGGTACCTGGCAATCTGCCGCCCATACACTCGCACCGCACCGATTGCCGCATCGCGCCAATCTCGCCGGTCAAAATGAAAAGACAGCCGCGCCAACGCCGAGGCAGCAACGGCGTTCGCACTGGGCGTTGCCCCATCAGCCCCTTCACGAGCTCGGAGAATGAGGGACTCATGAATGTTTGCCGTGGTAAAAAATCCACCGTGTTCCGTGTCGAGAAAGTCTGTCATCAGAAAGTCGGCCAACCGGGCTGCTGCATGGAGATAGGATTCTGAGGCTCCTGCCTCGTACAGGTCCACGAGCCCCTCAGCCAAATAGGCATAGTCCTCGAGGTAGGCATCAAGATGGGCGGTGCCGGCACGTGACGTGCGCAACACCCGCCCATCTGGACGCACATGCGTCCGGAGCAGGAAGTCAGCCGTTCGCTTTGCGCTGTCGCGATAGCGACCCTCTCCAAAAACCCGCGTCGCTTCAGCCATGGCCGACAGCATCATGCCATTCCACGCGGTGATCACTTTGTCATCCAAGCCGGGCGGTACGCGCTGTTGTCGTACCCGATAGAGCACCGGTTTCGCACGCGCTGCCGTCCCTAGTAACTCATCAGCCGTTAGATTGAGCTGCTTGGTCATGTCTTCAATGGGGCGGAGGCGGTTGGGGATGCTCTTGTGTTCCCAATTGCCCGATTCGGTGATGTCATAGAGTTCGCAGAACCGCCGGGTCTCCTCCTCGTCCTTCAACGCGGCACGCACTTCGGCGGGCGTCCAGACAAAGAACTTTCCTTCGACACCCTCAGAGTCGGCATCCGTCGACGAGTAGAGTCCCCCCTCCGGCCCCGTCATTTCCCGGAGTACATAATCAAGTACTTCAGTCGCCACCTGCCGATAGAGCGGCTTCTTCGTGACCTGATAGGTCTCCACATACACGCGAGCCAGTAGGGCATTATCATAGAGCATCTTCTCAAAGTGGGGAACCAGCCATCGCTCATCCGTCGAGTAGCGCGCAAAACCGCCGCTGATGTGATCGTAGATGCCGCCGGCCGCCATGGCGTCGAGCGTTCGTGTGACCATCTGGAGGGTCTTGGCGTCGCCGGTGCGACGGTAACACCGAAGGAGCAGCGAGAGGCTGGCTGCGGGAGGAAATTTTGGTGCGGAACCGAATCCACCGAACCGTGAGTCGAATGCCTCGGTCAATTCACGCACCGCGTCGTCGAGCACCGAATCACTGACTGAAACCGGTTGCAGCGCCTGCCCTTCGTCTTTCAGCCGATGAGTCAGTTCCTCGGCCTGGCTCTGAAGTCCGGGCGAATCGGCCTTCCACGCGTCTGCAATTTTCTTCAGAAGGCTGAGAAATCCTGGACGACCCCACCGATCCTCGGGTGGAAAGTAGGTTCCCGCAAAGAACGGTTGTTGATCCGGGGTGAGGAACACCGTCATCGGCCAGCCTCCTTGTCCGCGATTGAGGGTGACCGTGGCCTGCATATAGATCTCATCCAGGTCGGGCCGCTCTTCCCGATCGACCTTGATGCAAACAAAGTCGCGGTTCATCAATTCGGCGATGGCTTCGTTCTCGAACGACTCCCGTTCCATCACATGGCACCAGTGGCAGGCGGAATAGCCGATCGAAAGCAGGATGGGGCGGTTGTTCTTCTTTGCGATCTGCAGCGCCTCTGGCCCCCAGGGATACCAATCTACTGGGTTAAAGGCATGTTGAAGCAGGTAGGGACTGGTTTCATGGATGAGACGATTGGGAGATCGGGCCCCCACAGGTGACGACATACGCTCACCCTAGCATCGAGGCGAGAGGAGCGTCAACGGAGTGAAAACACCATCCTTAGGAACGACCAGGCCACGGACAGTCATGGAAATCATCGCCTCCTGGTCCTGGGTCCGCAATGTGGTAGGCTAGGGTCAGGAGACAAGGAGGGAAGTACACGAATGGTCGACCTCGGCCCCTATTCCAATTATCGCCTCACTGTCCGACTGGAACTCGCGAACAAGCCAGGGAGCTTCGCACGCGTGGCGGCGCTCTTGGCCGAAGAGCGAGCCAACCTTGGCGCGGTCGATATCGTCTCGGCGACGAAAACGCGCATGGTCCGGGACGTCACGTTCGACGTCCAGAATGAAGAGCACGGCGAGAAGGTCCTCGCCCGCTTGAGCGCGCTGCCCGAGGTCATTGTGCTCTCGGCCTCCGATCGCGTGTTCCTCCTCCATCTCGGCGGAAAAATTCGCGTTGAAGGGAAGTTCCCCATCAGCACCAGAAATGTTCTGTCGATGATTTATACTCCAGGGGTCGGCCGGGTATCTCAAGCCATTGCCCAGGACAAGTCCAAAGTCTATGCCTTTACGAGCAAAAGCAATAGCGTGGCGGTTGTTACAGATGGCTCGGCGGTGTTGGGACTGGGCAACCTCGGCCCGGAAGCGGCTCTCCCTGTGATGGAGGGGAAAGTCATGCTCTTTAAAGAACTGGCCGGGATCGACGCCTGGCCTCTCTGCCTCAACACGCAAGATCCAGACGACATTGTGCGGATCGTGCAAGGCATCGCGCCGGGCTTCGGCGCCATCAATCTGGAAGATATCAGTGCGCCTCGCTGTTTCGAGATCGAGCGTGCGTTGAAACAGTCGCTCGATCTTCCCGTCATGCATGACGATCAGCATGGCACAGCCGTCGTTCTCCTTGCTGCGCTCACGAATGCGCTCACGGTGACAGGCAAACAGCTTGCTGACGTCCGCGTCGTCGTCAACGGCCTCGGCGCGGCTGGCACGGCCTGCTGTCGAATGTTGCTGGCGGCCGGTATCTCGCATCTGCTCGGGTGTGATAAGGAAGGCATCATCTTGTCTGGAGAAGCTGAGCAATTGCGCGCCTGCAGGACCGACCTCACGGCGTGCCTTACCCACGACAAACCGAACGGCACGCTGCGCGACGCTCTGAAAGGCGCCGATGTGTTCATCGGTCTGTCGGTCGGGAATGTCCTGACCGCCGAAGATCTCGACGTCATGGCTCCAGATCGGATCGTCTTCGCCATGGCGAACCCGGACCCGGAGGTCTCACCCGAGCTCGCCGCCTCGCATTGCCGTATCTTTGCCACCGGACGCTCGGACTATCCCAACCAGATCAATAACGCGCTCGCGTTCCCCGGTATCTTCCGTGGCGCGCTGGATGTTCAAGCCAGCGAGATCAACGAAGCCATGAAGCTGGCCGCGGCCAAGGCTGTCGCGCACGCGATTCCAGAAGGCGCGTTGAGCGAGGACTACATTATTCCCAGTCTCTTTGACAAAAATGTCGTCCCGCGCGTTGCTCAAGCCGTCGCGACTGCCGCCCGAGACAGTGGCGTTGCACGAAGGCGAGCGCGAGCCAACGATCAGCCGTCCCAGGAGTAATTCGCACCCTACAACCGGTGAATCAGCGATCCGATTGGATCGCAGCGACTAGTCCACGTTGGGCTCTTCTGGCTATCAATCGCACTGTGCTAGAATATCGTCCTTCAGGAGCCTGTGCGATCCATGCCTTTTTCGACGAGTAAGTACATCAAGTTTCGCGGCGGCATGCAGAAACGCATCCGCTCGCTGCGATCCAGGGCAGAGGACAGCTTAGAAATCGCCGTTGACGCCATGATGGAAGAACGGGTGGACAGTTTTTTCCGCGTTGAACAGGGGCTAGAGGAGGTCATCAAATCCCTGATCGAGATTGAAGAAGAGCTCGGGACGGTTCGAGACCTGTCTGGCGCCATGCGCCTTGAATCCCGGTTGGAGTTCGTCGAGGATCGCTGGGATGAGTTCGATAGCGAGGTCCGGGAACGGCCCCGGCGGCGGCGTAAGAGAATAAACCTGGCTGACATGTTCAAGGCAGCGAGCGGGGGAGCCGGCGCGCTTTCAGACAATCCGAGCGGTGTGAACAACGCGATGGATGCCTATGCGATCATGGGTGTGGAGTTCGGCAGTTCCCTCGCCGACGTGACCGCTGCATTTCGGACAAAAGCCAAACTGTTGCATCCCGACGCCAACAACGGTGATCGCGGTTCTGAACCGGAACTCCGTCGCATCCTGGAAGCTTATCAATTTCTGAAAGAATACCTAAGCCTGAGCAATACAGAGCCTATGCGGCCCCCCGACCCACCATACGGCCCCTCCGAATAATCCAAGTTTGTCCATGCCCACACAGTCTCAGTACATTACGACCCCCCTCGCACTCGCAGAATGCTGCGAGCGACTTAAAGATTGTTCTCGTCTGGCGCTTGATACGGAGTTCGTGGGCGAAGACAGTTTCGTGCCCAAACTTGAACTCATTCAGGTTGCCACGGAAACCACCGCGGCGGTGATCGATTTCCCCGCGGTGCTGGCTGGCGGCTCACTGGATACCTTCTGGACGATTGTGTGTGATCCAGCGATTCAAAAAGTCGTACATGCCGGACGGCAGGACTTGGATCTCTTCTCGGTGCATGCCGGCCAAATCCCGAAACCATTCTTCGATACGCAGATTGCCGCTGCGATGGTCGGCTTCGGTCCACAAGTGGCCTATGCCAACCTTGTTCAGCATGTCCACGGCACGAAGCTGGATAAGGCCCATACCTTTACCAATTGGAGCGCCCGCCCGTTGTCTCGTGACCAGTTGGCCTATGCGCTCGAAGATGTGACCTTTCTTCTTGCGATTCACGACCATCTCCACGCTCGTCTCTCCCAGCTTGGCCGGCTCCACTGGGCCCATGAAGAGTTTGCTCGTCTGGAGAACGCCGTAGGAGACACGCGACGTGCAACACAGGAAGGCTATCAACGCGTGCGTGGCTGGGACAGACTCAAGCCGAAATCGGCCGCCGTCCTTCGTGAGCTGGCTACCTGGCGGGAAGGGGAGGCGAAGCGCCGCAATGTGCCTCGCGGGCGGGTGATGCGGGACGAAGTGCTGCTGCAACTTGCCCGACATCCTCCGCGCCACATGCAGGAGCTTAGGGCAGTTCGAGGCCTCCATGGATCAGAAGCCGATCACAACGGTGAGACACTTCTGGCGACTATTCATGTAGCGCTGGCGCTCCCACCGTCGGCTTGGCCGGTGGTTCGGAAAGAGCGGAAGACTGAATCGGGGTCCGTGGGCCTCGTGGAGTTGCTTCAGGCGGTGATGAAAGCTCGTGCAACAGAAGAAGAGATCGCGCCTACATTGTTGGCCACGACGACAGACCTCCAGGCATTGGTTGATGCCAAGACAAATCGCGCCGCCCTGGACCTACCGCTCTTGAAAGGATGGCGTCGGACGATGGTGGGAAACATCCTGCTTGATGTCCTCGACGGAAAACTCGCGGTCACCATCAACCCCAAGTCCGGAGCGCTTACCTGGTCGGCGCCTCGAAGTTAGCCCAGCCCTTGAGCCGGCTTCGGCTCGCCTCTGTCCAAAACAGGACAGCCAGTGCCATTCTCACCGCAGTTGCCGCTCCGTGGCGGCATCCCGGCCAAGCATGGCCGTAATCCCGCTAAAACGCAGCAAGTTTACGGCATTGTCTTCTGCGACTGCCAGACATCCTGGTACGGTTCTCGCATTTGCCCCTCTGACATCGGCCAGCGACCGTGGTACCAGAGGTTGGTCCTGTATCATGAAAACGTTCATTGCTTTTTTATTGCCTGGGGGAGTGATCTTCCTCGCTGCCATTGGCTTTCTTCGCCCACAAGGCCTGCCACAGTGGATCCAGGGGCCGGTCCAAGCGCTTCCGTTTATCGTCCTGGGGTTTGGATTGTTCTTCGGCTGGTACCTCTCCAGCAGCCGCCTGATCCTCTCGCTTATAGTGTTGGCGCTAGCCGACCGTGCCATTTTCCATTTTCCCCCCACAGATCCTGATACTGGGTCGGCTAACCATGTGATTTTTGCAGCGACCACCCTCCTGCTGCCACTCAATCTCATGGCTCTCTCCATAATCAAGGAAGAAGCCATCTCAACCTGGCAGGGAGCCCTGCGTCTGCCGTTAGTGCTGATCCAACCATTCCTGGTGCTGTGGTTGTCTCTGCCCGATCAAGCCGGTTTCGCGCTCTCATTGCAACAGCCCCTGCTGCCGATGCTGAAGACCGGTTGGACCCCACTTTCCCAGTCAGCCCTCCTGGCGTTTGGTGGAGCCCTGCTATTGATTGGCGTGCGATTTATCGTCGAAAAAAATCCGCTCGACAGTGGAGCCCTCTGGGCCTTGCTTACGTCCTTTGTCGCCTTTCAAGGTCTGCACTACGGATGGTCGGCAACCAACTTTTTTTCCGCGGCAGGACTCATTCTCTTCCTGACGCTCGTTCAAGCTTCCCACCAACAAGTCTATCGCGACGACTTGACCGGCATTCCTGGCAAACTGGCCTATGAGGAGGCTGTGGCCGGTCTTGGGAAAGAGTACGTCGTCGCTGTTGTGGGGATCGACCAGTTGAAACAATACGGAAACCAGCACGGCAGACCGGTCAGCGAGCAGGTGCTTCGCCTCATCGCCCCCAAAATCGTGGCCGCCGCGGGCGCAGGAAAGGTCTTTCGACTTGCGGGTGAGGAATTCACCATTCTCTTCCCGAGAAAAGCAACGACAGAAACCTTGGTCGCTCTGGAAGCGGTCCGGAAAGCAGTGGAACAGACTACGATGTGCTTACGGGGCCGCGACCGAGTCTGGGAAGCAGGAGGCTCGTCACGCACAGGATCCGGCGACGAAGAGCTCGTCGTCACCGCCAGCATCGGCGTTGCGGAGGCAGGGAATGCCCGATCGTCACTGGAACTTGTGACCAAAGCCGCTTATAGGGCGCTCTACGAAGCCAAAGGGGAGGGGGGGAACGTCGTAAAGCGAGGGGTTATTCTGGCAGAAGCTCCTAAGCCACCCAGTGCCGGAACAGGACGCATCGTCCCATACAGCGAATTCGAGAATTAAGAAGAACCTCATAAGAGTTTCTTTATCGAATCTGCCGGTCTCGCTAAGATCGCCTTCTCACCTTTTTCTACGATCGGTCGCTGGATCAGATCCGGGTGTTTCACCATCAGATCGAGTAACCCATCGTCCGATACGCTCTTCCTGGCCAGTCCGAGCTCCTTATAAATCTCTTCTTTTGTTCGAAGGACGTCCTTGGGTGATAGCCCGGCCTTCTTCAACAGACGTTTCAACTGGCCCTTGGTAAAGGCCTGTTCATAGTAGTTGATCGCCTTGTACGGCTTGCCGCTGTCCTTCACCATCTGCACCGCTTCACGACAGGTGGTACAAGTTGGCTTGAGATAGATGGTAATGTCGTCCATGGTTACCCCCTGGTGAATGAACCTGCCTTGACGAATTTTTTGGTGCTATGTTAGATCCTACGCAGTCCATGTAACTTCTGGAACATGGTACGTTCATGCCATCGGTAGGAACAAGCTCTACTGGTCAATTTTCCTGCGCCACTGCGTCTCAGCATACCCTCAGAGATCTCCGCACGAAACGCAAGGGCCAACCGGTTTTTGTCCTCGGCCATTTGCTCGATCGCAAAGGACAGGAAGCGACCTTCGAGGTCTTCAATGACCGGATCGCCCTCGTCAAGTTTAGCGACGGCGAGACGGTGGGCTATGATCCGATTGAACTCTTGCTTCCCACTGAGATCGATGAGAAAGGGATCGCCTACTTTGAAATCCGCCATTGTCAAACCTGCGAGCTGCTCTTCGCCTTGACTCGTGAGGAGAGTGAATCGGACCAAGAGCCGACGCAGTGCCCAGACTGTCGCTGCTAGTCTACGAGCGGAGCCACTTCCAAAGCTTTCTTCAGCAAACAGTCCCCGGCAAAGCCCTGCAGCACCATCGGTAACATCGCTCCATCGATGGCCCGGACCGACGTTACGCGGAACCCCTCCGGCACTTTCTGTCCCTCCAGCTTCATCGAGTGACAGATCTCGAGCTTTTTCCAGATCAGATTCGAAGCCATCTGGTCCGACGCCAGGAGTTTCAGGTCCATGACTACCCCGTCGATGGCCACCTTCGCCGCCACGTGCGTCTTATCGTTTGGTGGCTCGCTGACAACGGCGAATGCCATAATGTCTTCCTCGGCCATGACGGGTTCAGGCGCGCGCACCATTATGAGCAATGTCGTCAGACAGCACATGACGATGGCTGCTCTCATCGCTCACGTCCTGGGGTCAGTATGCCAAGCGCGATTTTCCATTTCAAGGACAACCGCAGCCATTTTGGCCTGTTCATGATAGGCTATGAACGTCGGCATGACATTCGCTCTATTGCTCGCGAGGTAGCACCATGCCTCATGACTTCATGCCCGGACTAGCCGGCGTCCCGGCCGCGACGTCTTCGATCAGCGACGTCGACGGGCAACGCGGCATTCTCGAGTATCGCGGCATCAGAATTGAGGAGCTCTGCGCACATTCGTCATACCTCGAAACCGCCTATCTGCTTTTGTTCGGGCACCTTCCGACACGGACAGAGTTTCAACAGTGGACCAGCGACGTAGTGCATCATCGACGCATTAAATTCCGCATCATCGACCTGCTGAAGTGTCTGCCGGAACAGGGCCACCCGATGGACGCGCTGCAAGCGGCGGTGGCGGCACTCGGTATGTTCTATCCGGGCCGCAACGTGAAGGACGTCGAGAACAACTACTGGTCCGCCGTACGCCTCGTGGCCAAACTGCCGACGATCGTCGCGGCCTGGGCGCGCATTCGCCGCGGTGATGACTATATTCCGCCGCGCGACGATCTTGGATTCGCGGACAACTTTCTCTACATGTTGACCGAAACGACCCCGCTACCTCTCTGGAGCGAAGTATTAGACGACTGTTTGATCCTCCATGCCGAACATACGATGAACGCCTCCACCTTTGCCGGGATGGTCACAGCTTCCACGCTCGCCGATCCTTACACTGTCGTGGCCTCATCGATCGGGGCCTTGAAGGGTCCGTTGCATGGAGGCGCCAATGAAGAGGTCGTTCAGATGCTGAAGGAGATCGGCTCTCCGGATCGGGCCAAGGCCTACGTGGGAGAGAAACTACGCACAAAGCAAAAGCTGATGGGATTCGGCCACCGCGTATACAAGGTCAAAGACCCGCGCGCAACCGTCCTCCAGAAGCTTTGCGAGCGGCTCTTTAAAGAATGTGGGAGTTCGCCACTGTACGACACAGCCGTCGCGGTGGAGCAAGCGGGTAGGGAGGCACTGGCAGGAAAGGCCATCTATCCCAACGTTGATTTCTATTCCGGAATCCTCTACGACAAAATGGGTATCGATGTGGACCTCTTTACGCCGATCTTTGCGATGGCCCGAGTATCTGGTTGGCTCGCTCACTGGCTGGAACAACTGCGGGAGAACAAATTGTTTCGGCCGGACCAGATTTACTCCGGCGAGCATAACCGACCCTATGTACCTCTCGCGCAGCGGTCCTGATGGTGATCCGTTAGACCCCTTGACTCCGCTACCTCCCGATTTATCTCCAAGCCAAGCAGGTGAATCGGCGCAGCGCCAGTACAAGAGAGCCAGTCAGAGTGAAGCGGAAAAGAATGAAGGAGGTCTACCATGACACTGGTACGTTGGGATCCATTTCGTGAACTCGAAGAGATGTCGGATCGGTTGAATCGCATGTTCAGCCGTCCTTCGATCGGAAGCAAGAACGGCAAAGAGGCCCTGACGGTCGCGGACTGGACGCCGACCGTTGATATCCGCGAAACCGACGGGGAGTACCTGATCAAGGCGGAGCTGCCTGAAGTGAAAAAGGAAGATGTGAAGGTCACCCTGGAAGACGGGGTGTTGACCCTCTCGGGCGAGCGACGCCAGGAGAAGGAGGAAAAGCACACCAAGTATCACCGTATGGAGCGATCGTATGGGAGCTTTGTGCGTAGCTTTTCACTGCCGGAACTGGTCGATGAGTCTAAGGTGAAGGCGGAGTACAAAGACGGGGTGCTAAGCCTGCACCTGCTAAAGTCCGAAAAGG
>JBQTHY010000229.1:0-35595 GCA_052389395.1 Nitrospiraceae bacterium
GCCAAAAGTTATGTGTTGTTTGCGGGCAAGGGCCGATTGTAAAAAGGCTGAGTCGGCCAGTAGAAAATCGACGACCACTTCTTGCTGGCCACGCAGCCCCATACACCGCCATATTGAAACGCCCTTCATTTTCATGGGCGACGGGTGGACGATGGTTGAAGTGAAGATGGAGGAAACGAGAGATTGAATCGTTTCTCGAGACGGAGGATCCAACAGGATCAGGAGGTCAATGTCCGTGGTCGCCCGCGGCTCAACGAGAGCGCTGAATGCCCACCCTCCCGCGAGCGCATATTGGACCCCCCGGCGATCAAATTCAGTAAGCAGATCGGCTAAGGCTTCAGCTAAGAAAGACTCGGACGCCATGCCTGCTCTTTCGCCAAACGAATTTCGTGCATCACGTCCTTCATGGTGCAGTTTGGATTTTGCTGTCGCATGGCAGCGAGACGCAAAGCCAACGCCAATTCAGTGAGTTCAATTGACTTTTGCAGGTTCGCCGACATTCGATCTTGCTCTCCCTGATCACTGGGAAGTCGGTTCGACATATGCCTCCTCGCAAGCAGTACCAATAAATCAGGAGTGTACTAGGCAGCTTGAAACTGAGCAACCAAGAAGAGGACTGTCGATTACTGATCCGCCTTGGTTGTTTTTTGTACTTGCTGCTCTCCCGACCACTTCTTGTGGAGAAACTTCTTGCTCACGGATGTAATGAGAAATGCGAGGCCGATCGCGATCGGGACAAATACGGCGGCGGCGACATTGGCATTCACAAGCCATCCCATTTCCTGAAGCCCCTTGAAGATGTAGCCGGCGAGCCCCGCCAGGTAATAGGCGATGACGATAATCGATAGCCCTTCGACCGTATACTGCAGGATGACTTGGCTCTTCGTCGTCTTGTCCACACTTTGCAGAAGCGAAAGGTTCTGGGCTTCTAAGATCAGATCGACACGGGCCCGGATGATCGAAATGATCCCTTCAAATCCCCCTTGTAGCGTTTCGATTCGCTTCAATAATTGCTGGTAGCCTTCCGCCACGCCTGTGATGCCGCTGAGGACATAGTCTGACAACGGGCGGTAGGATTCCAAGGGCTTTTCATCCAGCGATCCGAGAGTTGCATGGACGATCTTGTCATAGGGCAACGAGGCGGACAACTCGAAGTGCAACTTGCCGGCAATGCGGTTAGTCTTCAGTAGATCTTGCGTGAGACTGTTCAGCCATCGCTGCAATGCTTGTGAATCGGAGTGGCCGATATGGCCGGAGATGATTTCACGTTGTTTCAGATGCACCTGTTCAAACTTATAGACCTGATCGATGGCGGCGGAGAACAGCGGCTTTTGCATCAAGAGCAGGTGATAATAGGTCTCGATCCGCACGATGGCATCGACGATATCTTTCAGATGCGAGGGATTGCACCGTGACAGCCCGACCGTTACCCAATAGCGTTCCCACCCCTGCTCGTCCGGCGTAAAGCTGGTGATCACGCTCGTCTGTTCGTCAAGAATGTGGCTCCCGTAGAGAACAGGCCCTGGAAGAAGCGAGCGTATTCGTTCACGCAACGGGAGAGCTTCCATCATGAGGAGGAAATCCAAGCGACAGACTTCCATTCCCAACAAGGTTGCCGGAAATTGGTAGTTTGGAAATGTGAGTGGACCGAACGCAACCTCGCTTTTATCCGGTGAGGGCAGATGCCAGAGTTGGTAGTTGTAGTATTCGGTGTGGGCCTGCCAGACGACGATCAGCCGATCGCCATTGTCTGCCTCTCGGAACCCATAGCCGAACGTCTCCCGCAGCACGGAGGACGCTGCGGGAATCTTGAGGCCCCCCAACACCGACTGAAATTCCAACCGACTCGCGGGACGTTGCGTCGGCGGGTCCGCCATGCGGAAGGCCTTGTAGTGCACATGCGCGGGTGCCCGCAGCCAATCGGTCAGTGGAATCTGCGGCCGTTCATGCAACTTCCTCAACAACGTGTCGGTTCCGGATTGCGACGTTTCTGGCTGGTCCATATTTCTTTCTTACTCCTTTACAAACATGTCCCGCTACAACCCCGGTCGCTTTTCGGCTGTGACCGCAATCGCGATGGTTTGATCAGCTCGCCGAACGTCAAGCTGCAACGTCTGTCCTACCTGAACCTGGCAGAGACGTTTGGCATCGCGCTCGGTCTTGGCGCTGGTCAACGCCGAGCCGTTACACCCGACCACACGATCACCGACCTTGAGCCCCGCCTTTTCAGCCGGCAGACCGCTCCGCAATTCTCTCACAACGTAGAATCTGCCCCCTCGCTCTTCCTGCAACTCCCAGTTCACGCCGATGCGCCCTGATCCCAATAGACCGGTCTGCGAAGCAAATCGCGTGAGAATCCTGTGGACGATTAAGCGCGCGGAGGTTTCGGGATTGTCGGTCGTCGGATCAGTCTGGTGGCCCTCCCCACTGAACAAGAGCACACCCGTTTCGACATCGATCATCCGGAAGGCCAGCGAGACGCTGTGTGTGCGTTCCTGTTCGCGCCGCTCCCATTGCTGAACCTCTCCCACGATGATGGCCTGTGCACCGAGCAGTCTGCCGACCTTCAGAACGTTCGCGTCGTCGGCGTGTGTCAGTTGAATCACTTGCTCCTTCAACACTTCATCCAGCTTAGCTCTCTCGACCATATTGACATCCAGATCCAGCATCAGCGTCGTGACGATGCCTGCTACGCGCGACCCTGTTCCGGGCACGCCGGCCGCGTCCTCAAAGAGCATAATCGCCATAGTCCGGTATTGATCGATGGTTTCGCGATTGATCGGGCCGTTTCCCGAAACCACCGGTTCCGGCCCGGCCACCACACCGTTAGCGACGGAAGAAACCCCGAGCGTGGCGCAGGCGCGCCGTCGCTGGAGAATGGCCACCGGATGCCCCCAGGCGCAGAGTTCGTTATTCACGAGCACCACGTGGTGCGGATACTCGCGCTGTTGCTCCATCGCCACATTGGTGAAGGGATAGATGATGCAGCCACCGAACCAGACAGAGATCGGACAAAAACCCAACTCGTAGAGCCACTGATTTCTGGTCGTGAGCGAATATTCCCAGACCAACATCCGTCCATCGTCCCGCAGCACGCGATCGGGACGCCCGATTTCGTCGAGGACCTCCGCTTTGGTCATGGGAACGGCAAGTCGATCCAGCTTCGCCTCCGATTTCATGATCGTGTAGCCCACACCACAGCCGTAGAACAGTGCTGAGACTATAACCGCAATTGGTATTTTTAGCACGGCGCGAGAGCGCAAGAGGCAATTCCCGAGGAGCCGCATACGGTGAGCGTAGCACCCCGTGCGAGAGGGCTTCAAATGGAAATGTCACGCAGTCAGCGCGAGGCCGCCGACTGCGTCAATTGCAGGACGGATCGAACGGCATGTCCGCGTAGGGCCGATAGGCATCGCCCAGCGTAAGAAGAATATCCCCCCAGATCCGTGCAGGGTCTTTTTCGAACAACAGCTTGGGATCAGCGGGGAGCACGATCCACGATCCGATTTTCATTTCGTTTTCCAGTTGGCCCGGCCCCCACCCGGAGTACCCGAGATAGGCACGGAAGGACTCCGTGGTCCCTCCACTAGTGAGGACGCGTTCGACCACACCCATGTCGCCACCGAGACACACGCCATCGAACACGTGGTGCGCGTTTTCCGGTAACTCGTCTCCCCGGTAGAGCAGCATGACTTGGTTCGTCTGCACGGGACCACCGGCATAGAGCACATGGCCGGCCCCTTCGATGATCGGCACATGCGGCAAGGCCTCGGAAATCGACATGGCGGTTGGACGATTCACCACAACACCAAGGGCGCCCTCAGGTCCATGCTCACAGAGCAACACGACGGTCTGGCGGAAGTTTGGATCACGCAGGCTCGGAGCCGCGATGAGAAAGATCCCTTTGCCGAGTCGGAGATCCATAGTGAAATTTTACCTCGCCCGCGGGCCTCACGCAAGCACTGCGGTTAAACCCCCACAGCGATAGTTCACAGAATGTCACGCCTTGTAGAGAGAGGAGCGGCGGTCGCGAAATAGGTTGTTATAACGATTCAGACTCTTGTTTCGGGCTTCGGTCGGATCAATGTCGACGATTGCCAGGTCTTCACGGTCACGCGAAGCGCGATATTGGATAAGCCCCTTGGGCGTGACCACTTCGCTCTGGCCGATGTAGGTCAGCCGCTCTTTCCCCCCGCGAGCTTCGCTGCCGATCCGATTGCATGTCACGGCAAAGATGCGATTCTCTAAGCATCGAACCGGCATAGAGTCAGGGCAATTCGGCAGAACGAGGTTCGATGGATGGCAAATAATGTCGGCACCTTGCACAGCCAACGAGCGGGCGGCTTCAGGGTAGTACCAATCAAAACAAATCATCACACCGATCTTCGCCAACCCAATATCCCACACCTTGAATCCGGAATCCCCTGGCGTGAAGAACAGCGTCTCTTCATGAAAGAGGTGCGCCTTGCGATAGCAGCCGAGGAACCCAGATGGTCCCACAACGACGGCGGAATTGTAACAGCCGGTTGCAGCTTTCTCTGGGAGGCCCGCCACAATATGTGTGTGGCGTCGTTTGGCGATCTCTACCAAGCGGCCTGTGGTCTGGCCATCAGGCACCGGTTCGGCAAGGTGCTGTACCTCTTGCTGCGAGACGAATTGGTACCCAGAAGCGAAGAGCTCCGGCAGCACGATCAGATCAACGTCCGCCTGCTCCAGCTTGGTCGTCACGGCGTCGAGATTCTTGGCAACTTCGCCAAACTGTGGATCAAATTGATAGAACCCGACTCGCACAGGTAATCCCCCACTTCATACAGGAACGGGCAGGGTTGTTATCCCCTGCCCGTTCGAAATTTCGCCGCCAGCTGATTGCTGTCAGCTGTTTGCTCTTACTACGTTACTTCACTTCGGACAGATGCATGACCGCCCCGTCGGCATGCTGAGCGACGGCATCCGCATGGCCTGCCTTGCCATGCTCGACGGTCTCTTTGAGATGCTTTACCCCTTCGTCCAAATGCGGGTTTTTCACGCTGGACGCTTGAGCATGCTTCAGCGCTTCTTCTGCGTGTTTGAGCGCTGCATCGGCATGCCCCTGCTTCCCGTGAGATGCGGCTTCTTTCGCATGTTCGACGGCCTCGCTGACGTGCTTGTCGCCTGCGAAGGCCTGCCCACTCAGTGACGGCACACCGACAAGCGCCCCAATCGCAATCACAACGAGCGCACTGCGACGGAAATTGTTGGTCATCTTTGCCTCCTCCATGGTTAGAATTCGCTGCTCGAAAAGAGCGGGATTAATCGTAAATTCACCTTACACAGCGCTCCGCAGCCTGTCAAGAAGGCCTGGCGGGCTGATCGTACCCGAGAATCTTTTGGAGCCCTCGAAAATCTTTCTCGACCGGGCAGGCGAAGTCCCGATTCCATTCCCACCAGGAGCCGGGATAATTCCTGACGCGCTGGTACCCCGCAACCCGGAGCACAAAATAAAGCCACGCCGACCGCACACCGCCGGTGCAATAACAGATCACTTCTCTTGCTGGATCCAGCCCCTTCTTCTCCAACGACGCCGCCACTGTGTCCACATCCTTGAGCGTGGCATTGGGACTCAAGAACCCATTCCAGGCGACGTGCACCGCCGTGGGGATGTGGCCGGGGCGCTGGATTCCGGAAACTTCCTTGCCGAGAAATTCTTCCAGGCTTCGCGCATCCACAATCGTCGTGCCGGGGTGAGGCCCGCGCACCAGGTGCTTCAATTCTTCTTTCTCGATGATAGTGCTCGCGACCGGAGACGCGTTGAACGAGCCCGGCTTGGGCTTAACCGACCCGTGCTCGAACGGCCGCTTTTCTGCCGTCCACTTCACCCATCCGCCGTCTAGAATGCGCAGTTTCTTGTGGCCCAGATATTCCAGCATCCAGAACATGCGGCCTTCATCGCCCCAGTTGTCGAAGGGATTGGAATAGATCACCACCTCGCTGTCGTTGCTGATGCCGAGCGCGCGAATCCTCTGTTCCATGCGGCCCTGATCAGGATCGAGCAGCCCTTTCGCCACAGCGTTGGGGTCGCTGAACTCGTGCCAGGTCGAATGAACGGCGCTGGGGATATGCCCGCCGAATTCATATGCCGCCTTCCCACGTACATCGAGCACGACGAGTCCTGGCTGCCCCAGGCTCTGCTGAAGGGTTTCGGTATCGATGAGTAAGGGATGAGTCATGATGACCCTTATTGGAATACGCCTTCAGCTATCAGCCTTCAGCGGACAGCTTGTTTCTTGGAACTGACGGCTGAAGGCTGACTGCTGATTGCTCTCGCGGCGTAACGCTGCAGCCAGTTCACCGGAGAGCGGAAACTCCCGCTCGTAAATCACAAAACGATAGGGATCACTTCCCGTCAGCCCATACTCCTTCTGCAGCATCTGGTGCTGCCCATCGGTCAGTATGTGGTACTGCACACGCGCCTTCAGGATCAAGTCATCGGCCTTCGTCGGGATTTGATAGGCAAATTGGTATTCACGTCTCGCCAAGGGCAACAACCGGTTGTCATACAGTTCCACAATCGCTGGTTGCCACAGGATCCAGCGCCCCATCGTGGAGCTCTGGTGATCGAGCACGAGCCCCTGCGGAGTCTCGACGGAAAACTCGATCGTGAAGTGCCGATCTGGATCGCCGGTGGGGATCTTGTGGCCGGCACCCGCATTGATCAGTGTGAGTGTAAAGCCCACCTGATCGCCAGGCTTTGGAGACGTCGTATCGGCTTTCACCTGAACCGCCACGGCCCGCTTGATCATGTCAGGATCATGGCCACCACGCCATAAATGTTGGCGACCTCTGCGGATCGGCCCGTTGACCGCCACCGGCCGATCGGTTTCCGGCATATGGCAGCTCTGGCAAATGAACCCGCGTTCCTGCATGAAAAACTTCCCCTCATACTCCGCATACGTCCCGCAGGGGCCAGCACGATAAAGCTGCGCCGGCCCCGAGACGACGTTATGGCAGCGGTAACAAACCTGCGTCGTGCGGAAGTTTGGATCGAACTTCGTCGGATGCGGCGCGGCAGAATCTTCGAACGGGCCATAGATAACTCCATCCCGCACGTGACAGGCGGCGCACGTAACCGCCTCCTTCTGATACTCGGCATCGTAGTGCGGATTCGGCTCCTGCAACGCCTTTTCCACTCTCCCGCGCGGGATTTCCTTAATCAATGTCGGCTGCTGATTTTCAAGCGGCGAGTGGCAACTGAGGCAAATCCAGATGTTTTTGTCTTTCTTCCAATAGGCTTGGAAAAAGGGATCGTCGTAGGCATGGGCATGGATACTGGTCCTCCATTCGTCGTAGATTTCTCGATGGCATTGGCCGCAGGACTCTGCCTTCAAGCTTGTCAGCCCCTCCGGCACTTTTTGAAACGGAATCGCATGGGCATAGTCTGACCGTAAACCGAAGATCACCACGGGCTTTATCTCGGTGTAGTAGAGATATATCGCGCCGGCCGCAACTACTGCGCCGAGAGTGATTTTCCAGCGTCTTCGCATCTACGTTCCTGCCACCTACACGCTGACAGGCTGACAAGGGAACAGGATGCAGGGTGACCTGTCCTCACTTCTGAACGCCTTGTCGGCTTGTCTTCCGTCAGCATGTCAGCACAATATTCAACAAGCCAATAACGCCCTGAGATGCGCATCCACGGAGGCTGCCAACGCCGTGAGATTGTAGCCTCCTTCGAGTGACGAAAGAATGCGACCGTTCGCATGGCGCTTGGCGATGCCGGCAACAATTCCGGTCAAATTCGCGTAGCCTTCGTCCGTTAAGCCCATACTCGCAAGCGGATCGTCTTTGTGCGCATCGAACCCCGCTGAGATGATGACGAACTCCGGCTTGAAATCATTGACCGCCGGCACCAATGACTTGTGGAAGATCGCTCGATAGTCGTCGTCCCCCTCGCCGGCTTCCATCGGCACATTGATCGTGAAACCTTCTCCTGCCCCTTTCCCTCGCTCTGTGGCGCGACCGGTGCCCGGATAGTGCGGATACTGATGCGTGCTGAAGAAGAGGATTGAGGGATCTTCTTCAAAACTATGTTGTGTGCCATTTCCGTGATGGACATCCCAATCAACGATCAGCACGCGCTTGAGGCCATATTTTTTCTGGATGTATCTCGCCGCAATCGCGACATTGTTGAACAAGCAAAATCCCATTGCACGGCCTCTCTCCGCATGATGCCCCGGAGGCCGAACCGCACAGAACACATGGTCAACCTGCTTGGCCATGATCGCATCAACTGCGGACAACGCGCCCCCTGCCGCCAAGTATGCTGCGGTCAATGAACCTGGCGACATCGAGCTGTCGGGATCGAGCGACACACGCCCGCTCGTCGGAACATGCTGCTTGAGTGCGGCGACATAAGCTGGGGTGTGGATCTGTGTGATCCACTCGTCTTCGGCGTAGCGAGGCTCAATCCTTGTTAACTTCGCGAGCGTGCCGGTTAGTTCGAGCCGCTGCATGATCGCGCGCAGCCGGTTCGGCGACTCGGGGTGGCTTATCCCCATGTCGTGCTCCAAGTAGCGTGGATCGTAGACGAAACCGGTCTTACTCACGTCATGAACGCTCGTGAAGCGTGAAACATGAACCGTCGCCCCTAACCGAATTGACGGTTGATCCACCGTACCATTGAATCAATGATCCGATGGAACCATGATCCAATTCGCAAAACCGCGAACGACGCAGTCAGATTAGCATGCGGAAAGAGCGTAGACAATGCGGCGAAAGGCGTGCTACGGTCGTTGCCGTTCACCGTGAGGTGCTGATGCCGAATCCGAGAATCGAGCCACTCAAGAAAGTCCTCGCGATGGACCCTAACGACGAAGTCGCGTGGTTCGGCCTGGGGAAGGCGTATATGGATGACGGGAACTTTGAGGAAGCGGCCAAGGCCCTGAGGCAATGCGTCGCGGTTAAACCCACCTACTCTGCTGCCTACCTTGCGCTCGCTCAATCACTCCACAAACTTGGGCGAGCGGATGAATGCCTCACCGTCTGCGCCACCGGCATCGAGGTGTCCACCAAGAACGGCGATGCAATGGTCACGAAGAACCTGGATGCGCTGAAACTTTCATTGTTGTGAAGCTAAGCTTTTCGCCCACGTCCCCCTTTCGTCTCCCCTCTTGGGCCGTTCGTCTCGTACGTCGCCAGCAGAGACCCGTCCCTGAGGCTCGCGACCGCATGCGGTTCGTCATACGGCTGGCGCTAACCAATGTTGCGATGGAAACCGGCGGACCTTTCGGCGCCGCCGTGTTCGAAACGAAGACCGGCCGACTCATCTCCATCGGAGTGAATCTTGTCGCATGGACAAATTGTTCACTGGCCCACGCCGAAATGGTCGCCCTTGCCAATGCGCAACAGGCCGTCGGGCATTTCGATCTTGGGGCGCCAGGCCTCCCAACGCTGGAGCTGGTCACCAGCTGTGAACCTTGCGCCATGTGTTACGGGGCTATCCCCTGGTCCGGAGTCAGGAAAGTCCTCTGTGGGGCGCGAGCTCACGATGCGTTGGCAATCGGGTTCGACGAAGGTCAGAAACCGAGACGCTGGATGGCGGCGCTCAATAAACGAGGGATCGCCGTGAGTCGGGATTTGTGCCGAGATGAGGCGGTGGCTGTCTTTCAGCGCTACAAGCAGGCTGGAGGACACATTTACAACGCCCGCAAGGGATCGTAACGTATGCTGTTCAGAACAGTGACGCAATGGTGATGGAGAATCTGGAGCCGCTCAAAGGCTCACCGCCTGCCTCATGCTACAGAATCTGCCTGAACGTGTCTTCCTGCCGATCGGTCAATGAGGCAAAAGCACTTGGGTTTTGGATCATGAGTCTCACGTGCGGATGGCCTTTCTGATGTCTCGTTCGCTCCGCGAGATCTACATTGGTGAGTCTCGTCGCCGCCCGCGCCGGGAGGGGCATGACATCCCACAGTGTGATCAGCACCGCGCTCAAATGCGGCAGGGTCTGTAACAAGACCGTGACGGCTGCTGCGAGTTGTTTTAGATCCAGCCTGATCTCCTCCCGTCTTTTCTGTCGTGTTCCCCTTAGGTCGGCGCGTGGGATGGAAATGCTCAGGACCGCGGGATCGCAATAATCAGCAAGCTGTTTTGCTTTCTGGGAGATGCGCGCGAGGATACGATGGATGAGAATGACGCCGCGATCTTCTTCCTCCTCCTGCCTTTTTCCATCCAACAGACCGCGCAAGGGCGATCGGCGCCGCGCCGCCGATCCTACCATGGCCGTGACTTCCACGAAAAACCGTTCCCGCCCAAGATAACACTCGAGATCGGCGGTTCTGGTTTGAGATTCGGGCAGAAAGGCGAGGTACGCTCCGGCGCGGATCAGCTGCGTGGCAAGTTCGAGCTCAGCGAGCGCAGATTCACGCACTCCAGCATCGCGATGGTTCAGTCGATGGAGGAGTCGCCCTAGGCGGAGACGACTCGATCGATCGGCACAGTGACGGTTAAGTGCCTCCCAATGCTCTTCGACCTCCGGTGCGACGTGATCCGACTCACCGGACCAATCGACCGCGCGAGTGGGTCGCTCAGCGTCGCGCAGACGCGAGTGGAGGTGCACCGTCCTTCTCGGTCTCCATTTCCCCATCGCTACGCGGACTCAGCTCCCTCGTCATCGTCCGATGAGACGTTCTACTTCTTCCAATCCTGCTTCGCGAGCTGCTCCGCGACCTCGTCGAGCCAGCGCCCGGCGGATCCCAGCACTTCACGCACCAGCGGTTCTGGGTGCCCCGTGCGCTTCATCGTCCATTGGCAGACGTATTCCAGCAATGGTTCACGCTCCAAAGTCGCGGACGATTGTCCGGAGAGGACCGTCAATTCACTCACCCCCGTCGTGAGGATTTCCGCCACAGTCTCGCGCCCGTAGGACGTAGTGGCCGTCACGTATTGAATCACCCGATTGAGTTCTTGTTCCGTCATCTTCGACTTCGGTCGCAGGATTGTACCATTCCTTCCGAACTGAGACCGTGAGATTTTCTCCGTGACGATGTCGCAGAGAATGGTATCATCTCCTAACGGCAGGCGCTCGCGTATCAGAAGGAGCACAGATGGCTGTCATCGCCCGAATCCGGAGCAGCTCTTCCCGCCCCTCCCCGCAGTCAAGAGGTCGAATTCCCGATCGGTGGGATCTGTCGGACTTGGCGAAAGATCCTGTGGAAAACCTCGACGGGCTGCTCGGCGAGCTGGAGGGCAAGGTGGCTCAGTTCGAGTCGGCCAGGCCCCAGTTGGCCCCCACCATTGCGAGCGATTCGTTCCAGCGCCTGCTCGGGTTCAGCCAGGACATCGCTAGCGCGTCCTCCCGCCTGAGTGCCTATGCTTATCTCTGGTTCTCCGAGAACACAAGAGATCTTCAGGCCCGTTCGTTCAAGACGAAGGTTGAAGAACGGCTTACGACCCTCAACAATCGGCTGCTCTTTTTCGACCTCTGGTGGCAAGGCGTGGACGCCAACAACGCCACACGGCTCTCGGCCGGCACTGGCTCGCTTCGCTATCACCTGGACACGATCCGACGCTTCAAGCCTCACACGCTGACGGAGCCCGAGGAAAAAATCATCAATGTCAAGAACGTCACAGGCCGTAGCGCGGTGCATACGCTCTACGACGTCGTGACGAACAGTTTTACGTTTTCGCTAATCGTCAGGGGCAAGAAGAGACGGCTCACGCGCGAAGAGCTGACAGTCTACCTTCGGAGTCCCCGATCGCGGTTGCGCGAAGCGGCCTATCGCGAGCTCTACCGTGTGTTTTCGGAGCAGAGTGATCTCTTGGGCGAGATTTACAGGACTTTGGCGAATGATTGGAAGGCGGAGAATCTCCAGCTACGGAATTACTCCTCACCGATCGCGACGAGAAATCTGGGCAATGACATTTCTGACCAGGCTGTCGATGCCCTCTTGGCCGCCTCCCGAAAAAACGCCGGCATCTTTCAGGAATATTTCCGCATCAAAGCGTGGCTCTGCAAGATCAAGCCGATGAGCCGGTACCACATTTACGCGCCACATCGAACCGAGCGGAAACCTTACCGGTATCAAGATGCCGTCCGCATGGTCCTCGACGCTTATCGCGGATTCTCCCCTCGCTTAGCCGATCTAGCCCAGCGGGTCTTCGACGAACGCCACATCGATGCGCCGACGCGACCGGGCAAGATAGGTGGAGCTTATTGCTACAGCGTGGTTCCTGATCTGACGCCCTACGTGCTGCTGAACTACACTGGCGAGGTGCGCGATATCGCAACGATGGCCCATGAGTTGGGCCACGCCGCCCATGGCATGTTGGCGGGGAACCATTCCATCTTTACCTTTCAGTCAACTCTCCCGTTGGCCGAAACCGCCTCAGTGTTCGGCGAACGGATCTTGTCCGATACTCTGATGACTCAAGAGAAGAACAAAAAAGTCCGGCAAGGACTCCTGGTCAGCCAACTCGACGACATCTATGCGACGATCCTCCGACAGAGCTACTTTGTCCTGTTTGAAAAAACCGCGCATCAAATGATCGCTGAAGGCGCGACAGTCAAAGACCTGTCACAGACCTACCTGAATGAACTCCGCCAGCAGTTTGGCAAAGCGATTCGAGTTCCTGACGAGTTCCGGTGGGAATGGTTGACGATTCCTCACATTTTTGCGAGTCCGTTTTACTGCTACGCCTACAGCTTCGGCAACCTGCTCGTGCTGGCCCTCTATCGGATGTATCAGAACGAAGGACGGACGTTCGTTCCCAAGTACCTCGATATGCTGAGCGCAGGCGGTTCGGAGCCTCCGCGAACGATTCTAGACAAGGTCGGAGTCGATATGTCTTCCGAAAACTTCTGGCAGGCAGGGTTCGACTTGATCAGCGAGATGGTCAGGAATCTGGAACAAACCCTCTAAGATCAGAGACTTCCACCGGGCCATCGCTTCGTTTCCCCCAAACGGAGCCCCCTAGACCTTTTCCCGGGAATTGCTGCTTGACATGGAAGGCTGCTGGAAGTATATTGATAACGTTTATCAGAATCGTTCCCATAGCTGTCTGGCGACCCAACCGTTCCCGATCGAGAAGGACTACAGACCTTGTACCTCTGTCTCTGCAACGGAATCACCGAAGCCGACGTGCGAGAAGCCGGACGGGCCGGACTCGTGATGCCCTGCCAGCTTCAGTCCAAGTTCAGGCTCAAGCAGGAGGGCTGCTGCGGCCGCTGCGCCAAGAACATCCACGAATTTGTCGAGATTGCCGCTCAGGGAGCATCGGCTTCCTGCCCCAGCACCGCAGACCGGTAACTTGCCTTTTTGACTGCTACCCAACACGATTCCATGCGAAGACTCCCCCGGACTCTCGAACGGCGAGAATCTACTGGATTGCCAAGGAGACCAATGATGGAACTGTCTTTTCCGGAAGCAGTTAGCGGGAGGATGCTGTCCTGATGAGTTTCGCAATGTCGGCCACGCGTTGGCCCAGGGCTTTGGCATCGGCCATTTCCTTGTTGTCGATCCCCGGACTGTCGCCCTCCGTGGTGGCCGAGGCTCCGAACGCGCCACCCCCGCTTACCACGATCATCTGATTACCCAGCATCGCCGCCAGGATCGTCAGCATCGTCACCTCTTTCCCGCTCGACACTTGACCGCCGGTGGCAAAGGCAGCCCCGACCTTATTCTTCATCTTGAATTCGGGGAAGACGCCGAACTTGAACTGCCAGTTGTCGAAGAATGTCTTGACCTCGCCCGACATGTTCGACCAATAGACCGGCGAACCGACGATCACAGCGTCGGAGGAGAAAAGATCCTCAGCCGTCACCTGCCCGACTCGCTTGAGCAAGACCTCCGCCCCTGGGACCGTCCTGGCCCCGGCGACCACCGCTTCCGCCATCCGCTCCGTATTTCCGGACAAGGAATGATAGGCCACCAGGACCTTGACCGATGGGGGGCTTCTTCCGCCAGAGACCAGGACACAATACAGCCACAACTGACTGCGAAGGCCAGTGCGGCAGTCCGAACGACGGGTGAGAAGTTCATGGAGGGGCTAATGCAGGCGCGTGATCTGTCGAGCTTCTCGACTTCATCAATCACCCACCTCGTACTTATTTATGGAAGCAAGGCATCGTTGGGAAGAAACGATGCTACCTAGCGTCGAATCGTCTCTTCTTCCATGTGCTCTTCAACTGATACTTCAGTCAATGTCCCGCGGTAAGTACAGCGATGACACCGAATCCGCCACTCTTCAATCCACTTTTCCTGAACATAGGACTGTCGGCACGTGGGGCACACGAAGACTCCTTTCTTATAGAGCACCCGTCGCTTTTCCTGCATCGCATCCTCTTCCGAAAGGGCACCGGAAGGATGGCATAGCGTCTGTCCGGATTGCAAGGTTTCCGTGGGGGGAAACAGGCCAGCCCCACTTCTCCTGGAGCACTTTCTTGACTCAACATTACCTGGCCGTTACGATGCGTTCATGCGCCTGGGAATCCTCCTGGTTGGTCTCGTATCTGTTTGGATAGCGGGATTGCCCCTGGGAAAAACGACTTCGGTCAGCCTAGCCTCGGATTCCAGATTGATTCCAATACACACCCCTTCAGGCATTACCATCCAGGCTGAGATTGCCGACACACCGCAAAAACGCGCCACCGGTCTTATGTTTCGAGATCACTTGAAAAAAGACCATGGGATGTTGTTTTTCTTTAATGAACCGCAAGCCTGGACGTTTTGGATGAAGAACACAAAAATCTCGCTTGACCTCATCTGGCTGGACAGCAAGAAACGGGTCATTCACATCGAGCGGAACGTCCCGATTTGCACCAGGACCGATGACTCCTGCCCCCAATATCGGTCGAATAGCGATGATGCCCTGTTCGTGCTGGAAATCGCCGGCGGCTCCGTGGATGGGTACAAAATTGAGAAGGGAGCGAAACTGCAGTTCTCCAGGCCTTAACCGGCATACGTCGCGAGCATTGCCGGCTCCTCACGATTTTTCCTGCCAAGACCGAATGCGTCTCGTTGTAATAACGCCGTCCACTCGTTCAATGGCTTTCAGCACGTGGTTCAGATGGGTTATGTCGGCAATCTCTACAACAAAATCCAGTTCCGCCTTGCGGTCTTCACGTGTGATGATTTCAGCGCGACTGATATTCGCATGGCATTCGGCAATAGCTGAGGAAACATTCGCCAACACGCCAGTTTTATCCTCGGCTATCACGGCAACTTTCACGGGATGGTGACCGGGCGTGGTGGTGTCCCACTCCACTTCCACCAACCGTTCTCGATCATAGTCCAACGCCTCAAGGTTGGGGCAATCGACTGCATGGATTGTTAGCCCTCGCCCACGCGTGATGTAACCCAAAATGCGATCGCCAGGAACAGGATTGCAGCAGCGGGACAACTGCATCAATAAATCCCGTGCTCCCTTCACCTGAACTCCCTTCTCCACTCCCTTCTGACCGGAGGGTTTGGCGGGGCTCAGGGGCACTGCAGGGGCTGGCGCACCACCAGAAGTGTGAGCGACCAACTTCCCGAGGATTTGGGCCGTCGCGACATGTCCGAACCCGACCGCTGCGGCCAGCTCATCGGCCGTCTCATACCCCTGTTGCCGGGCAATCTCAAGAAGCTGAGCCGACTTCAGCGCCTGTGCCGGCGCCAATCCATGGCGCCGCAGCTCCGACTCCAGCAAACGACGGCCGATTTCAAGGCTCCGCTTTTGCTCTTCCGCCTTGATCCAATGTTTAATCTTGGTCTTTGCGCGGGACGTGCGGACAAATTTGAGCCAGTCCTTGTGCGGAGTCTGGTTGGGCAACGTCAGGATTTCGACCGTGTCCCCACTCGAGAGATGATGTTTGAGCGGCACGATTTTCCCGTTGACCTTGGCGCCCATGCAATGGTCGCCCACTTCTGTGTGAATGGCATAGGCAAAGTCGACCGGCGTCGATCCCTTGGGCAACTCTTTCACCGTTCCCTTGGGCGTGAAAACATAGACAACGTCGTGGAACAGTTCGAGTTTAACCGAGTCCATGAATTGCCGGTTGTCGGGCAAATCTTTTTGCCATTCGATGAACTGCCTCAGCCACCCAAAGGCCTTGCTGTCTTTGTCATCGACCCGGTCCGGCTCCTTGTATTTCCAATGAGCCGCGATTCCATACTCGGCCACACGGTGCATCTCATCCGTTCGAATCTGAAACTCCACGTGCTCGCCCTTCGGTCCCACGACGGTCGTATGGAGCGATTGGTAGAGATTTGATTTTGGAATCGCGATGTAGTCTTTGAAACGGCCAGGCAGCGGGCGCCACAGCGAATGGATCACACCGAGCAATGCATAGCAGTTCATCTTCGTGTCGGTGATGATCCGCAGAGCGGTAAGATCGTAGACCTCCTCAAACGAGATCGACTGCTTGTTCATCTTCTGGTAAATGCCATAGAGATGCTTGGGGCGTCCGTAGACCGCCCCGACCAGCCCGTTCTCCGCCAGCGCCTTCTCAACGAGCGCCCTGACTTCCTGAATATACTGCTGCCGATCCTCATCCCGCTTCGCCACAGATACGCGCAAGGTCTCATACACGTCAGGCTTCAGATGCTTTAAGCACAAGTCTTCAAGTTCATTCTTCACCCAACCAATTCCAATGCGATTTGCCAAGGGCACATAGATCTCCAGCGTCTCTTCCGCAATTTCCTGCCGCTTGCTGTCGCTGAGATACTCAAGCGTGCGCATGTTGTGGAGTCGATCGGCAAGCTTGATGATCACGACGCGGATATCATCCGCCATCGAGAGCACCATCTTGCGGAAGTTTTCCGCCTGCTTTTCTTCTGAGCTCTTGAACGTAATCTTGCCGATCTTGGTGACGCCGTCGACGAGATTGACCACCTCTTTGCCGAATTCCCGTTCGAGTTCATCAGGCGTCGCCACCGTGTCTTCCAACGTATCGTGGAGTAACCCGGCCACCACCGCCACCACATCGGTTTTGAGCATGGCCAATACGCCGGCCACCGCCACTGGATGTTGCACATAGGGCTCTCCTGAACGCCGCGTCTGGCCCCTATGGGCTTTGGCGGAGAACTCGTAGGCCTTGCGGACCACACTAAGATCCGCGTCCGGCTGATAACTCCGGAGTCGCCCCAGCAATTGATCGATATCGATGACTGTTTCGTACACCATAATTCCGTTACTCGATAGCAGTGGGTCGAATGTCTCGGATGCGCAACTGAATCCGATCATGCCCATTCCACTGGTTCAACTCAGGAGTAAAGGCCACATCCACGGGGGTCCTGAGAGTGAGACCATGCTCTTCGAGGGATTTCATGCCAAACCCAATACTGTTGAAGGCGAGCGACCGCCCCTGCCGTAGTGTCAACTTGAGATGCTTCTCACCCACCACGCGGGCGTTCATAATCTCAAGCCGTTTTCCCGCAAACATGGGCTCCGGATTCCCGGCCCCGAAGGGATGCAACGTTTCAATCTCTTGAAGCAAGCGAAGCGTCACTTCATCCAACCTCACTTCAGAATCGACGTGAAGCATCGGGACATTTGGTGTGGCCTGGGCCCATACACCGGCCACCGCGGTAAACCGCTCGGCAAATTCAGGAAGTCGATCTTCAGAGATGGTCACACCGGCCGCAGTGGGGTGCCCCCCAAACGACAGGAGCAAATCACGGCAGGACGTCAAGCCCTCATAGAGATTAAATCCGGGAACGGCGCGGCCCGATCCCTTGCCGATTCCCTGCTCATTAATGGCGATGACAATGGTCGGCCGATGAAACCTGTCCACCAAACGCGCCGCTACAACCCCAACCACGCCAGGATGCCACCGTCGAGAAGCGAGCACGATGGCACTGGGCACTTCGCCTGCTTCGACCTGCAGAACCGCCTCCTCCATGATCTTGGCCTCAAGCTCCTGGCGAGTTCGATTCAATTGTTCAAGATGCTCAGCCAGCCGCATCGCTTCTGAGTGAGATTCCGTTGTGAGAAGCTGTACCCCTTTGATCGCATCATCGAGACGCCCTGCCGCATTCAACCTGGGGGCAAGCTTGAAAGCGATTGTCTCTGCCGTGCAGGCTCTGGTCACCCCAGCCACCTGCTTCAACGCTCTGATGCCGCACCGCGCCCCGAGTGTGAGTTGTGTTAACCCCTCGCGCACAAACGCACGATTCTCATCCTGTAACGGCACCAGGTCGGCAATGGTAGAAAGAGCCACCAAGTCCAACAATGAATCCAAGGGAACCGTTCCAGGACCATACTTCTCCTGGTATGCACTCGCCACCTTGTACGCGAGGCCGCCTGAGCACAATCCGAGGAACGGATATTGGGCGTCGCGCCGATGGGGGTTCATGACGGCCAAAGCCGGAGGCATCCGGTCATCGGTTTGGTGATGATCCGTCACGATGACATCGAGCCCAAGTTGATTGGCCAGGACGATCTCACGATGGGATGTGGTGCCGCAATCCGACGTCACGAGCAACGTCACGCCTTCGACCGCAAGTTTCCGGATCGCGCCCTCGTTGAGTCCATACCCTTCATGGATCCGATGCGGCATATAAGCGCACACCTTCGCGCCCAGTCCCCTGAAGTACGAGAGGTAGATACTTGTCGCCGACATGCCATCGACATCATAATCGCCGTAGAAACAGATGCGTTCCTGCCGACTCATCGCCTGGCGAAGACGATCTACCGCAATTTCCATATCTGGAATCAAGTAGGGGTCGTGGGGTCTGAGGGGGGACATCCACGCAGTCGCCTGATCGAGGGTGGTCACACCACGCGCGAGTAGCAGCGCGGCCGTCGCAGAGGAAATCGACAAGGCCTGGGATAGGGCCGCCCGTTGAGCGGGATCGATATCACGAAAGACCCAGAGTCTGGACTTCATCCTTGTCTCATCGTGGGTTCAAGCCTGCTTGGAAGCTAACTCCTTGGGATTTAAAGGGATGTTAATGGCTCCCCCCTACTTTGTCAAACCCGCAGAACGCAGGTGTGTCGATGGAGACTGCGGGAGAAAGAGACGAAAGCTGGAGCTGCGGAGGGAGCGGGCACAGCGGTGCAGAAAGCAGAAAGGGGAATGCGAACTGACTGCTGCTTGCTATTCCCCTCCCTTCTGGACGTAGTTCTTGACGAATTCTTCGGCGTTCTTTTCTAGCACGTCGTCGATTTCATCGACGAGTTTGTCGATGTCCTCCTTGATCTTCTTGCCGGCCTCGACGACCTTGAGGTTCGCCTTCACCTCGTCCTTGGCCTGCGGCTCCCGTTTTGGCTCTTGCTTGCGTTCCTGTTTTTCCATTCGAGCACCTCCCGTGATTCGGGGCAACTCTCGTGGATCAACGCTTCGTGTGATCCCTTGCGTTCAACTTACTCCAGGGTCCGCGAGCCCGTCAAGCCAAGCAAGAGAACGTGAACCGTCATTCGTGAAGCGTATCTCGCGAATAACGAGATACGAGAGACGAACGACGAGAAACGCTTGTCCCACTATTTCACAAGCAACGAGACGATCAGCAACGCGACGATGTTGATGACCTTGATCATCGGATTGATCGCCGGGCCGGCCGTATCCTTGTACGGATCGCCGACCGTATCGCCCGTGACCGCCGCCTTGTGCGTATCGGTGCCTTTCAGCCCCTGCTCTTCGATGAATTTCTTGGCATTGTCCCATGCACCGCCTCCGCTGGTCATCGAGATGGCGACGAAAAGACCGGTCACGATGCTGCCGACGAGGACGCCGCCGAGCGCCTGCGGCCCCAGGATTACGCCGACGAGGATCGGAGACACGACTGGAATCAAGCCGGGAATCATCATCTTTTGTATCGCCGCCTGCGTGACGATATCCACGCAGGTGCCGTATTCAGGCTTCCCGGTTCCTTCCATAATGCCCTTGATCGTCCGGAACTGGCGCCGCACCTCTTCCACGACAAGACCGGCCGCCTGGCCGACGGCCTTCATGCATAGCGCGCCGAAGATAAACGGCAACATCCCGCCGAGAAACAGCCCTACCAACACAAACGGATTGGAGAGGTCAAAGGCACTTGAGGTACCCGCCGTACTCCCCTTCGTGACTTCGCGAGCATACTCCGCAAACAACACCACCGCAGCCAATCCGGCCGAGCCGATCGCGTACCCTTTCGTCACTGCCTTCGTCGTGTTACCGACTGCGTCGAGGGGATCTGTGATGTTGCGCACTTCTTTGCCCAGGTGAGCCATTTCTGCGATTCCGCCGGCATTGTCCGTGATCGGGCCGAACGCATCGATGGCCACGACGATCCCGGCCATCGACAACATCGACACCGCCGCTACAGCTACGCCGAACAAACCACCAGATGCCGCGCCGCCGCAAACCCAGAAACTCATGAGAATCGCCGCCCCGATAACGACGACCGGCCACGCGGTGGATTGCATGCCCACCCCGAGCCCGGCGATGATGTTCGTGGCATGGCCAGTTTCGCTCGCCTTGGCAATCTCTTTCACCGGCGCAAAGCTCTTCGACGTATAGTAATCGGTGATGAATACCATGGCGAGGGTTACCAAGAGTCCCAGCAGCGCCGCGATGTAATAGCTCGTCCCGCTTACTCCCCCGACTCCATCCATGATCTTGGTCGTGATGGGATAAAAGGCCACAGAGGCAATTCCGCCGGCGACGAATAGGCCCTTATAAAGAGCCGCCATAATCCCGCCACCAGGACCCACTTTCACGAACAGGATGCCGATGATGGTGGCGAAGATGGTCATAGCGCCAAGCGCCAGGGGATAAAGAATCGGCGCGCTTTGTCCTTTGAAGAGGGTGAAGGCCAGCACCATCGCTGCGACCGTTGTAACCGCATACGTCTCAAAGAGGTCCGCCGCCATGCCGGCGCAATCGCCGACGTTGTCGCCCACATTGTCCGCAATGACGGCGGGATTGCGAGGATCGTCTTCCGGAATCCCCGCCTCGACTTTTCCAACGAGGTCTGCTCCCACATCAGCCGCTTTCGTGTAAATACCGCCGCCGACACGGGCAAACACAGAGATGAGACTCCCGCCGAATCCCAAGCTCAGCAATGCATGGATGGCTTTTTCCTGCCCGGCGACCTGCGACGCAAGCGTGTAGAAGCCGGTCACCGCGAAAAGTCCCAACCCGATCAGCAGTAGCCCCGTCACCGCACCGCCCCGGAATGCGACGGTCAACGCGGCGTTCATTCCGCTGTGAGCCGCCTGCGCGGTCCGCACATTGGCCCGCACCGCGATGATCATACCGACATAGCCGGCTATGGCAGACGCGCTGGCTCCGACCAAGAAGCCGATGGCTGTGATCAATCCGAACTTGTCTGACGCCAACCCCGCGAGCCACAGCACGACGAAGAGCGCAGCCGCCACGACGCCGACCGTCTTGTACTGACGGTTCATGTAGGCGCCCGCTCCTTCCTGAATGGCCTTGGAAATCTCTTGCATCTTCGCGTTTCCTGCGTTGAGCTTGAAAATCCACATGGCAAGATAGAGACCATAGGCAATGCCGGCGATGGCGGCAATGAACGCAAAGGTGACGATCGCTGAGTCGCTCACGGGATATCCTCCTCGAATTTAAACGAAGGCCTTATGTCACACGGCTCCCCCTGGCTTCAACCCATCCAAAGTACGTGAATCGAGCGGGGAAACCGCAGGATGGCGCAGGTGCGGCTCGAGGCTACTTGCCTGAAAAGCGGCGCCATTCTATACAGATGGGGCGTGAGGATCAAGATGAAAGAGACCAGATTCAGACAAAATCTCTGGATCGCTCTGTGAGCCTCATCGATACCGATGACTTCACAACAGTCGATGACATGAGGCGGGAGTTCTCTCGTGGGTCCTTCTTTGCAGACCGAGCACGGACTTGCTATAGTGCGCGGCGGAGAAACGGGCGATGGGTCTTGAACCAAATTACATCATCATCGACGGGAAGACATTCAGCAAGGCGAAGCTGGCGTTGGACAATCACGTCTACAAGAACTGTCAGATCGATGACTGCGATCTTTACTACAGCGGCGGACAGTACGAACTGCTCGACACGCACATCACCAATTCACGTCTCATTCTGAACCACCCCGCCAAGGGCATCTACAACGCGTTGCAGATCTTCAAGATGAAGTCGCCGGGCTCGCGAATTATCTTCGAATAACAAAACCCGTCTTTCGTGAATCGTGAAGCGTATCTCGCGAACGACGAGATACGAACGCCGAGCGACGTTATTTATTGACGGGGATATTCTCCGTCCGCTTGACGATTTCGATCGGGTGGAAGACGGGGTCCTGCGAACCTTTGGAGGATTCGGCTTCGACCCGCTGGAGAAATGGCGGGGAGCCTGTGATGGGTCCGTAGTTGAGGGTGACATCGACGTCGAATGTCTTGGTGTCCTTTGGCGTGGGGAAGGTAAAGGTTTCGACTCTCGTTTCTTCCGGCTTCAAAACAGTATCTTCCATGACCTTCGCGGCTTCGAAATCAAAGATGGTCTTCTGGCCCTTGGCATCCGCATAGGTCCGGCCATAGACCCGGTTGTCTGCAAAGACGGTCTTGAGATTCTTGCCTTTCACATCGAGATCCAAGACAACCGTAGCCCAGGCCGGGTGGGTCGAGGGCAGATTGTGCGGCACGAGACTTTGGACCTTCACGGTAACAGTGGTCTTGTCGCCATCGATCTTCGTTTGTACATCCAACTTCGCTGCTTCCTGGCGCAGCTTGCCGATGCGCCCGGGAAAGGAGTGGTTGGCGACTTTGCGTTTCTTCTCCCCGTTCGCCGACTCCCCGACCTGTTCGGGCATGTGGCAACTCTGGCATTCTTTGCCGGACTTCACGGCCTGGCTCTGGTCCCAGTTGCCGAGTAGATCATTGGTCTTGCCGAGGTTCGTCGCGGACGGCACCGACTGGTGGCAGTTCAGACAGAGATCGGATTTTTGAAACAGGCCCAACTCCATCGACTGGTGCGCGAGGTTCTGGACAAAATCATTGTACGGTCCATAGAGCGTTTTGCTGCCGAGCTCATATTTGGGTTCCGGCGGATGCTTGGTGCGATCCACCTGTTTGATCAAATGGCATTGCGTGCAGGCCACGCCGTCCAGGGACGGGTCGCCTGATTTCGCTTGATCGACAAACAACTGTGCCTGATCCGAAAACTCTCGCACGTGCGGCGCATGGCAACGGAAGCACAAAGCCTTGTCTTTTCCGGCTGCGGAATTCAGGTAGGCATCGAGGGACGCGCGGAATGCCGGAGAATGAATAGACTTTGACAGCGGTGAGGTTTCCCATTCTTCATAGACCCGCTCGTGGCAGCGTTTGCATTTATTGGAATGGGGAAAGGCTTTCTCGATGAGCGATTGAGACTTGACCTCTTGTGCCAGTGTGGGGGAACTCCCGCTACCGAGGGGAAAAACCCCACAGGTCAAAGCGGTTACAACAAGTCCTACCACCGTCATGTACTTGGATTGCCCCAAGATATCCGTTCCTTCCTTTACAACGATTTGACGCGATAGGTCAGAAAGCGGGGCTGTGTATACTGATGAATGATCTTCTGCGCCTCGTCCCGGTCTTTGTCCCTGCTTAACGTGGCGAGATATTTCTCCCTCAAGGCAGGTTCGGGGGTCGGAATGAGTGCATAGTTGAGGACCGCTTCCACGGTCGCTGCGATCGTCCCGACCGGCAACGTCTGTGCAAATGGGACCTTCCTGGTGTTGCCGCCTGTGATGAAGGGATCGGGGATCGGACCACGCAGGATCTTGTCATACGGCAACCCAAACTCCTTCGTCTCTTCGGAGAGGACCTTGCCCTTTGCATCCTTCGTCGTGACGGTTAGGAAGAACTGTTTCAGCACCGGATCGCCGTCTGGAAAACTGTGCGGGAGGCTCCCGATCTTTACGAGAGTGACCCCCTCCACGGTGGCGCCGGTCCTTGTCACGTCGATATCGATGCGCGGCATCCATTCGGCCTGGAGGTTGCGATTCTTCAACAGGGTGCCAGGGACCACCACGCCGCGAAACCAATGGCGGCCGATGGCTCTGGTCATGGCCCCACGCCTTGATGTCGAACTGCCGGTCGAGGGCTCCATGTGGCAATCCTGACAGATTGTGCCTTGGAGAATTTCTCCCGTCAGGTCCTTCTGCGTCACATCCTTCACTTTATCGAAATGGCATGAGGCACAGAAGTTTGCCTCGCGGAACAGGTCCGATTGCGCAGCTGAATGGACCAGGTTCTCTTCCGGATCGGCGTAGGGCCCATACAGCGTCGTCCCCGGTTGCACCTTGAATGTCGGCGGCGGGTTCGGCGTTTTCTCCACAGCATTGATCAGATGGCACGACGCACAGCCGATCCCCTCAACCTGCGGCTTGCCGGCTAGGACTTGCGCTGCGATTTTATCAGCATGCTGCGGGAATACTGTCGTTGAGGGCACATGGCACGACAGGCATCGGCGCCGATCCTCCGGAGACGGATTCGTCTGTATCCAGAGACCCAAGACGGTTCGAAAGACCGGCGACTCCAGCGAACTGCCGTGTAAGAGGGCCGCATCGACCCGGCCAAACGTTTTCAAGTCCGGCGTCTGTTCCCTGAGACCCTTCCATTCTTCATAGTGGCGGTCATGGCACTGCTTGCAATCTTCCGACCGGATGAACACCTTTTCAATTTCGGCCACCCAATCGGCCGGAACCTGGCCATCCGACTTTTGCGCGAGCGCTCGTTCGTGATAGAGGGCGTAGATGCACACAATCATCAGCACCAACCCAATCCCCCCAATAGTCCGGAGCTCCATCATGCGCCTGCGTACCCGCATTAATCCCGTTTACAACCGACAAAATGGAAGTTGACACCCCACCCGACCGGATCGCCGGGATCGGCCGGTTCGTAGGTCCCGACGGTAAAGTTGCATTCCTTCATGGCCTTCTTGATGGCATGTCCGAAATCAGCCATGTTTTGAATTTCATGTTTGTCGATTTCTTTAATGACCGAACGGACTTTGATTCCCGCATAGTCCGCGCGTGAATTGCCGATCACTTCAAACACGACGACGCCTTGCGGTTGCTGCAGCTTCAGTTCTTTCTGAATATCTTCATCCACCGCCCCGACGACGATGCCAAACTCCTCTCCGAGACGCACCGCCTCTTCCTCCGTCATCCCACCGGGCTCAGTCGCAACCGGCACAACTCTCATGCCCGTGAAGAGAAGGTTACTCAATAGAAAAAAAGCCCATCCGCCGTGGAGGGCTTTGCGTGCGCGCATGAGATCGAATGGATCCCCCTCTGACGGTCCTATCACCAGACGAGTCGGACAGGCGCGGGCCATGAGCCATCAGACCAGGAGTCTTAGAGCCCGGCAACGGGGTCAATGGCAAGCTGAAACCACGGAGCCACGGCCTTCTGCCCGTTGCGCTCTTTGTTCTCCCCGTTCCAGACGGCGAACGATACGGTCTGCACGCGGCCTGGGATGAGCTTCGCCTCGTTCTCTTGTTCTTCGCTTACGAGGGGACGACGCATGACGACATGCCAGACGCCGTCTTTCCACAGCGCCTTGCCCTGCACGCGGCCCTGTTTTTCTTTCGTTGTCAACGTGCTGAATCCGCCGCCGATAAGATCTTCCACCGATGAGATCCGGCGCGGGATGACCTCAAACGTCCGCGCACCGCCCTCTTTTTTCTCAGGCGTCCGAGCCATTCGTCGATCGATGTCGCTTTGCCAATCCGCCTTCCAATGCCAGATATTGATGTAGTGATCGAGTTGCCCCATGCAGAAGAAGGCCGGCGCGTCCCCGAGGGGAAGACCGATCGCCACTCCGTCGCGGAATGTGCCCGGCGTCAGACGATCGTTCTTGGTATTGTCATGCCACTCGAGGAGGAACGCGATGTCGGTCCCGTTGTGCACAGAACGCACCACCAAGGCTCGTGCGGTTGGTTCCGGCCAAACCGGCCGTGTAATCACTTGCCCGCTGAGCGGGAGGGTCATCGGCGAGACGTGGCTCCATGCAGCATCCTCCGGAGCATTCGGCAGGTCCCCCTCGACCAAACGAGATCGGATGATCATCCCTTCAGAGCTGACAAGCGGAATCCCGGATCCACCAAGGATGCTGGCGACGATGAGAAGACTCGATAGAAATACGAACAGAAAGGGGCGGGAGTAGAAGAGGTCCCTCATTCGTACCATGCAGTACTTCCGAGAACCGACCGAATCCGTCGAGGTGAACCGTGAAAGCAACACAATCCGTGCGAGAGAACCATGAGCTCGATCATTACAACAGCTTCAACCGACGGATTTTGTTTTCGCCGCGTTCGCAGATATACAGGTGTCCTTGCGAGTCCAGCGTCAAGCCGACCGGTGAGTTCACAACCGCCTCGATCCCGGGGAGGCCATCACCATGTTTGAGTGTCCCGGCGGATTCCTTCGCAACGAACCGTGCAGCACCGCAGCCGCCCATGTTCTTGTCTTCATACCCGCTATCACCGTTGCCCGCCACCGTGGTGATGAAGCCCGTCACGGAATCTACCTTACGAACCCGGTGGTTCATCGTATCGGAGACGTAGAGGTTGTCCTCTCGATCAAATATGACGGCCTCCGGCGCATGTAACATGGCTCTGATAGCCGGCTTGCCGTCACCGTCGTATCCATACCGGCAGACGCCGGCAACGGTCGAAATAATTCCCGTGTGCGAATCGATCTTTCGTACGCGGTTGCTGCCCTTATCGACGAGATGCACGTCCCCCTTGCTGTCCACCGCAATGCCGACGACATCATAGAGGCGCGCATCCATCGCTGGCTTTCCATCATCCAGATACATCGACAGATCCAGGCCGTCTGAACAGACCGGCATGAGCCATCCGTGATCATCGCTGAAGTCGATTCCGATCGCATCTCCTGAGAGCACCACGAGATTCCGAGCGACCAACGGCTGTTCGCGCGCATCGTCCTCCTCGGTCCATGTTCCGGCAATCGTCGTCACCATCCTGGTCTTGGCATCGTACCGCCGAACCTTGTGCGCCTGTGTATCGGCGATATACAGAACGTCGTCCTGATCGAACGCGATCGCGGCAGGCCATGTGAGATTCACCTCCAGCGCCGGGCCATCCCCGTTAAACCCGTGCCGGCCCGTGCCGACTACCGTCGTGATGATGCCTGTCTCGCGATCGACCTTGCGGATACGATTGCTCCCCGAATCGCAGATGTATAAGTTGTTCAGGGAATCAAACGCCACGTCCAGCGGCAAGTAGAGCCCGGCTTCACTACAGAGGCCTTCGTCGCCGCTGAAGCAGGTTTCCCCGATCCCGGCGAAATTGTGGATGGTGCCCTCTTGGAGATGGATGCGCCGGACGCGGTCGGAGCCCGACTCGGCGAAGTAGAGCCACTTCTCTTCCTTGTCGAGGGCAACATGATGCGGCAGCGGAATCCCCGCCTTCACCGCACGTTTACCGTCACCCGTACTGCGGGCCTTGCCGTTCCCCGCAAAGGTTTCGATATAGCCGACGACCAGCCGCAGTTCTGTCTCCATAGACCCGACGTGCGTCTCCTCTCTCAGACCGGATGATTCGATTACGCCCGCGTGGCCGGCCGCACGGCGGCAGTAGGCTGGTCCACATCGACGGCCTGAGCCGGGGCTGAGGTAACGGCCTGGGGGGCCGCCATCTGCTGCTGTGCCGCCGCCTGGGCTTCGGCTTCAATCGCGTCCGCCTCATGCACGGATTTCTTGAATCCCTTAATCGCCTTGCCCAATCCCTCGCCCAACTGCGGCAGCTTCCCCGCACCGAAAATAATCAGCACGATGACCAGAATCAGGATCAGCTCTGTAAACCCAAGACTCCCAAACATGATGCGCTCCTTCGTAAAGGGTGAATTAGGTCCCCGAACCGTCTTTCGCCTTCTTCGCAAACCGCTCTCTCAAACGATTGCGGGCCTCCTCGGCCTGCTCGAACATCTTGCACTTGTCATAGACGCTGATGAGATTGTAGTACGCCAGCGGCTCATCCGGGTTATGCTCGACGGCGTTCTCCATGACTGTGATCGCCAAGTCGTTTTTCTTGTGACTCAGGGCGATTTCCATCAGCTTGAAGCTCGACTCCAAATGTTTGGGGTCCAGTTCCAATGTCCGTAGATAGCACTGAATCCCCATGTCGATCGTGTTGTAGTCTGACACTTCCGGATTGTCCAATTCGATATACACCCCGGCCAGGTTGTACCACGCGACCGGATCATCCGGAGTAATTTCAACGAGGCGTTCGTAGTAGGCCTTCGATTCCATGTATTGCTTCTTGTCCGCATAGAGCCGGCCGAGATTGAACAGCGCAAGCACATCGTGCGGGAAGACATCCAACGCATGTCGAAACTCGGTCTCGGCCTCATCGGCCATATTCTTCGTCGCATAGATGGTCCCAAGGTTGGAGTAATACATGGCCAGCGAGCGATTCATCTCCGCACGCAAGCCCTCGGCCATCTCGATCGACTTCTTCACTTCCACAAGGGCATCATCCAGCCGGCCCCTACTGAAGTAGAGCTCACCCAGGCGACAGCGTGCTTGAAAATCGTCCGGCTCAGTCGCGAGCATCTTTTCAATCTCGCTAATTTCTTCGTCCGCCGACAGGGGCTGATCCCCCGGATCGACCGCTGTGCCTATCTGACTCGGTTCTGACTTTGGTGTCGGTGTGTCCATACGTATGAACCGTGTCTTCGGTCCCCTCTTAAGCCTGCTCGGTGATGAGTCCATCGGGTGAACCCATCAATGGACTGTTGGCAGCTGACGCGGGCTCCGCGACAGCCGGCTTGACTCGATCGAGCGTGATCAACATCACCCCGAGAATCACCATCAGGGTGAGATTGGAAAACAGCAGCGCATACCCGGCCATGAACATCAGACCGATGCCGTAAGCAGCTACTCGGCCCATCGTGAGCAGTCTGATGACGGTATACGACCAACAGAGCAAGCCTCCCATGTAGATCGCGAACGGGAGATAGAACGTATAGCCCATACCGAACTGGAAAATCCAACCGATCCCTTGCGAGGCCTGTCGCACGGCCGAGGCCACTGCCGGATCATACAGGTCCAACAGGTAGTCGGTAAAGAACAGCACCGTGAAGATCGTGCCTGTAGTCGCCCAAAACCAAATCGCACGGGTCCGCTGGCGGCGATTCTTCGTCCGCAAGGATAACCCCTGCCCGTATGCCACGAATACGAGAATACTCGCCATGACCATCAGCGCTTCGCCGATCCGATGGGATTCGTAGACGAGGGGCGGCGCCTTCAGGGTTCCCGCTAAACTGTAGATCGTCGAGAGGATCTGATAATACAGCCACCCTGAGATCCCGAGATAGTAGGTGACCCCGAACATGCGTTGGGCCCGCTCATGGTGGGTGGTCAGATACTCCAGCACAAGCAACGTGAGCGTGAGCAGCGCCAGGCCGTTATAGAGGATAGCGCCCAGCATCCCCGGTGGCACCACCAAGAATCCGACGGTCAACAGCAACAGCAGCGACGTGCCCGCCATCGCCAGTTTGGTCAGTCGGCTTGTCTCATGCTCCAGGCCTCGATGGACCATCGCCACGGTGAGGCCCAAGAACAGCAGAATGGCCACGATGTTGAGCAGCCATGTTCCGACTTCGGTCAAGACGGTGAAGGCGGGTGTAATCCATGGATGTGCCACGGCCATCTTGCTCACATGCATCCCCAGGCGCGAGACCAGACGATAGAGGACCAGCTCAAGGAAGGAGGTCAACAGGACGAGCTTGATGGTGTACTCGAAAAGGTGGCCAAAGTCTCCGATCTTTCCCGTGATTCGCTCGCCCATGGTCGCTGCCTTGATCAAGAACAATCCCTCCGTGCAGCAGGCATTATATCGGCCAGAAAAAAACAGGGTCAACGCCGTCCAGCCAGGGGCGACTGAATGGCACAGGCTATCCGCCGATCGGTTGAGGCGCTTGTCGGGCCTCCTCTTTCGCCTTTGCGATATATAACAACCCGTCAGCCATTGAATAGTTGAAGGGCAGCTCACAGACTACTTCGCTGATCTGCTCATAGACGTGCTGATAGAGTTTTTCAGCTTGGTCCGGCGTCATACCCTCTTGCACTTCGTAGAAGAAGCCAAGGCTCAGGTCCTCTGCCGCAGGACGCATAATGCGCCTGATCCCGTACCCCGCCGGATCGCTCATGATCGGCGCTTCCTTCTCAAGGTCGAACAGGCAGGGCTGACAGGAGAACCCGAACGACTCATGGAGTGTCTTGTTGTCCAGGATAAAGTTCATCGTTTCGAGCGCCTCTGGTTCTGTTTCCGTGGGGAATCCCACGATGATGTAGCAATGCACGGCAATATCGAGATCAACGCAGTCGCCCGCGATGCGTCGGACCGATTCTTGCTTGATCCCCTTCTTCATGAAATCCATGACGCGCTGGTTGAAGGATTCCAGTCCAAAGACGATCTTCAAACAACCTGCCTTCCGCATCGACGCCAACAGATCGCGAGTGAGATTCTTCTCAAACCGCATCTCACACGTCCACCGTACATCGAGGCGTTTCTCGATCATCTGCTGGCAAAGCCGTTTAGTCGGCGACAAGGCCAAGCACTCGTCGGTGAAAAAGAAATGTCGCGTCCCGTACCGTTGCTTGAGCCATTCCAATTCCTCGATGGTTCGTCCCGGTTCCTTCTGCCTAAAATTCTGGTGATCGAGTGTGAGCGCGCAGAACGCACAATCCTTGTAATAGCAGCCGCGCGAAAACTGGACCGGAAGCACCGGCTCCGGAGACAAGTATCGATCGAGCGGGAAACCGTCGTAATTCGGCGCGGGCAGCTGATTCACGTTCTCTGAATAGAATGGCTGGTTGACCGTGATTTTCCCGTTCTGCCGATAGATCAGGTTGGGAACCTTGCTGTAATCCTTCTTACTGGCCAGCTGATTGACCAATTCCAGCAGCGCCGTTTCTCCTTCGAAGACGACGATGTCGTCGGTCAGATCAAAGAGACTCGGGCAGCGGCGGATGTTATCGACGAGACGCGTAAAGATGCTCCCGCCGATCGTGACATGCAGATCCGGCGCAGCCTCTTTGATCAATCGACAGAGTGTCAGACCGGGGATGATCTGCGACGTCGCGGTGATCGAAACCCCGACCAAGTCGGAGTGATCGTTCACGATCGATGGTATGAACTTGTCACGGAAGAGCTGGCAGTAGGGGTTTTGCGCCTCGTCACGAATGACCTTCAACAAATCTTTCGAGGAGTAGATCGAGTAATTACTGAATTGATTATCGACGACGGTGAGTCTGGTCGGAAAATAGACCGAAGAAACCAGCTCCAACCACTTGTCGATCATGAACAGGCTGGCGCGATACGCATCGAGATCATAGAAGCCGTCAGCGCGCAGCGTCTCCTTGGCGAGCTCGATTCGGTCGACCAGGAAGGCAAACTGATCGAGGGAATCGGTGACCTTCGCGTAGTGTTCCCGGCTCCCGGCACCAGTCTCCCCTGACTGGGTTCGTTCAAGCTCGCGCTGCTTTTCGATCAGCTGCTGATGAACTTCAGCCCCATAGGATCTGGTGAGCATCCCGTCCAGCAGCTCGATGCCGAGGTCACGTTGCGAGACATCTGACAGGCCTCCCTGATGCAGAAATCCGGTCAGGGACGGCAGGCTCAGATAGGGCTGGGAAGGATGCCAGGTTGGAGGGAAAAGCAGCGAGACTTTCATGGCAGCCCTACTTCCAATCGCGCTGGAAAATCAGCAGATTTTGCGAGAAAATCACTCTGGGTTATACCCTCCGCCCTGCTTGAAATGCAACCCCGACCCGCCCTCCATCTCAGCGGTGCAGTCGCTTCACTCCCTTCGAAAAACAAGGAGGCCCCGGATCATTTCGTCACTCATCATGACGCTGATCCGGGGCCTCGCTATGACTGCTACCGACTCTGAGGCTCTCCTACGATACGCAGAGCCACGGTCCCTTCCAAGACCGGCTCATGTACTAAAGCTTCAGCGTGAACCAGGTGGAGATCGCCTTCATACCGTTACGTTCAATGTTGGCGCCGTCCCACACAGCAAACGCAATGGGGATAGACATCCCTGCCTTGAATTGCGTGTCGTTGGCATCGCTGGTTTCCAGCGCCCGCTTCACGACGACACGCCAAGTCGGGCCTGTATAGGCGCCGCCCTTGACGGACCCAGACGGCTCCCAAACTCCGTTCCCGACCACATCCTGGTGGGCCTGAGTCGTCAGGGTGCTGAAGCCGTTCGCATTGAGGTCTTCGACCGAGCTCACACGAAGCGTCGGGTCAGACAAGATGTTCCCGGACCAGATTCCGGGGTTGAAGGGGCCGAGGCTCCGACCGATCCGGTCCGGATAGGTCACGCCTCCGGCCGGCTCTTCAAAGTAGTAGTCCCAGAAAATGCCGGGGTACTGATCGTCCACGTCCCAGATGCCGGCGCTGTCCTTGCCGAGGTCCTTCTGCCATTCCGCGTTCCAGCGCCAGATGTTGGTGGTCCCGCCGGATTGTCCCATGCACTGAAACGGCGGGGCACCGGAGGTGTTCACCGGGAACATAATGGAGGCCTGGTCCCGGAAGTCCTGTGGACCGATCGTCGTATCGTTCTTGGTCTGATCGATCCATTCCAACCGCAACCCGACTTCCTTGCCGTTCGTCATGGCCTTCACGAACACTGACTTCACGGAGATGTTCGGGTGCATGGGGGTGGTGATCAACTGGCCGCTCAGCGGAACGACGACACCCGGAACGCCTTCCCAAATCGGGTTGGCGCCATCCATGGGGATTGGGCCCTTGATCGCCTTGGCCGGAATCGTGACAGGCTGGCTGACGGCCAGCGGTACTTGCCCAATCGTCAGCATGACGCCGACGATGAGGGCAGAGAGAAGAATGGCAACCACCAATTTCTTGTTGGTCGTCTGCACGACTCGCATTTGACTAATCCCTCCTCTCAATTAAAAATTACTAAGATCGACCTAAAAGACTGCCAGCGATGGCACCCAAAGTCAACATACGAAACCTAGGCGGTCCCCACCGGCCCTCCGTCCTCTTTATCCTTGTCTTTGTCCTTGTCCTTCACCTCCATGAATGACTGCGCGCCCACCTCGTTCAGCAACAGGCTCAATTCGTTGCCTTGATCCTGCGCGCCACATTCATAGGTTTGCCCTTCAGGGGAATTAAACGTTGCCGGTCGATAATCGGTCTCTGTGTAGGGCTGGGGCGTCACCCCCAAATAGGCTGTTTCAAACTCCATCCAGTCGGCCGTCATGTCCGCGACCAATCGAAAGAGGCCGGAGTCCGCTTTCCTGGCCAACATGCGGCAGAAGAGCGGCACCCAACGACCAATGTGATTCTTCACGAACTTCTTCTGGGCATCCACAACGATCTGCGTCTTATCAGGGCCGTCATGGCACAGCGAGTAGGATTCTTTGTAGGCGAGAAAATGCATGAATTCGAACTCAACGCTGAGGTGATCGAGCCGTTCATGAATATCTTTGGACAGCTCCACGCCGAAGGCCTTGTAGAAACCAGAAATGTCGCCCATCACATGCGACTGAGCGAACACGTGATCGTTTCCGAAGAGCGTTTCGTAGGGGGGGCAGTCGAGTGTGATGACATTACTGAACACCCGGCGATGCTCGGATTGCAGATCGCCAAGCTGCCAATTGACGCATTCGGAAGTGATCAGCTTTTCGGCCTGATCCAGCTGCCTCTTGAGTGAAACGAGCTTCTGCCTCGCGGGCTCTCCCCCACTGTTGTCCAGTACGGTCTGCAACGTATCAAGCGCAGCCCGGCCGTCCTCCACAAATTCTCCGCACTGAAGGTAGTCGAGAAATTCGTCATCTTCCGGGTAGAGAAGACTCCATGAAATGAGAAGGTAGATTTTGCTGCGATTGAGCGCGCGTTCCACTGCTGGGGAGTCTTGTATCGTCGGCGAAGCCTGAATGACGGCGGCAGCGGAGCCGGATACGCCCTGCACCGGCTGTTTACTCGTCATAGAATGTTCTCCTGGAAGCAGCGTTCAACCCAGGCCCCACAGCACCTGAGACCACACCCGCACGGCCCCTGTGCCTTGGATTAAGTATGTATATGAGATGGTCCAAGCCATGTCAAGCGCCAACTGGTAGAAGCGACCCGTTCGTCAACCCCCTGGTTTTCGAGACCGAACCATGTGAACCCCGTACCACGGTTTTACAGCCGTGGCATCGGGGCTCTACCCTTCGGGGATGACGCACATTCCTCTTCACCTTCACAGGGGGGCTTCCTGTGGTACGGGGTGAATTGGTGGAATTCCACCACACCGCGTTGCCGCGATGTTTCGATTAGCGATCGAGCCCGGCGAGCTCCCTCGTCGGCGTGACTCGAATTGCCACGTGATCATTGACGGTCCTGCAGACCATCTCACACATACCGCACCCAACGCAGGCCTCAGGCGCAATCACCAGGCGCAATAATTCAATGTTCATTGCAAGCGCATTCGTCGGACATTTTGATACGCAGGCCTGACAGCCTTGCCCCGCTGTACAGAGTCGATGCGAAATGGCGGCGATCCCCATTCGAACATCTCCGATCCCATTAACCGGCACCAGCGCTTCCGTGGCGCAGGCAGCGATACAGGGAAAGTCTTCGCACAACAGACAAGGCGATTGATCGGCGAAAATAACCGGTGTGCCGTCATTCGCATGTGCGACAATCGCGCCCGGTGGACAGGCCTTGATACAGTCGCTGCATTTCGTACAGCGCTCCAGAAAGAGCGCGTCTTCGACCGCACCGGGCGGCCGCAACCAATCAGTCCGGGTCGGCGGCGGGGTCGCGGTTGGAGCGGCATCAGCCTCTTTGGCATATTGCTGGGCCGTTTTGGCGACAGCGAGGACTGAGTCTTTGAGAAAATCACGCCGGCCATATGATGGATGAGTCGCCACCGGGAATATTATCGATGTGTTACATGACTCCATCGGCACGTAGCTTATAGACTTCCGCGCAGCGATCACAGGCCCCGAACTCAATATCCCACCCGGGGTGATTCTCACGGATGAAGTCGAGGACGTAGGGTTCGAGCTTATTGCCCATATCTTCGACCCAGGAATAGGTAGGGAATCGACAAAGCGGACAGGGAAAACCGGGCATCAGCATGACTTTATTCTGGTACTCCGGTACCTCGCCGCCCTCCACATCGACCGCGCGATCCATCACGCGGAGCGTGTCGGTGGCCATTTCGATCAACTCGGAATGCGTAAAGTACGAGGTCTGCCAGAGCCCTTCGAACACCGACTTCAATTGAGGCGGTGGAATTTTCCGATACCACGATCGGAATTCCTTGAACCGATCCTCTTTGCTGAGCATCGGCTCTCTGCCTATTGCGACCAGCCGACTGTCCACGCTCAAGCTCCAGAGCACCCGGTACCGCTGCAAGATCAGTGTTTCTTCGCCGGGATTCTGACCCACCTTCGTATCAGGATCGTACCCGAACACCGGATCGAGCATATCTGAGATGTGCATCAGCTCATGGCGGCAATAGCGAGTGAGCGCAGGGTCATAAAACCGCCGAGGGATCAGCTTGATTCCCACACCTTTCATCCCTTTTTCCTCGAACTCTCTGGCCAATTCTTTTTCAACCGACCCCCATTTGCGGAGGATGTCGACGCCTTCCTGATCTTCCTTCAGCACGCCCTTGACCAGGACGATTCCCACCTTCT
>JBQTHY010000230.1:0-2291 GCA_052389395.1 Nitrospiraceae bacterium
GAGCTGGGGCTCACCGATGCGGATATGTCCGTTCGCGGAACGCTGGCAGTGGGGCTGGAGCTTCGAGCGGTCGAGCGTACTATCTGTGTGACGGGGGTCGTGGAAGGGACGGCGGTTCGCCAATGCGTGCGATGCCTCAAGGATTTCGACGATCCAGTAGCTTTTTCCGTCCGCGTGGCCTATGAACGCGAGACGAAGGCGGCAACCTCTGCCCCGAAACGGGATGATCCACGGAAAAGGAAAGCGGCGTTGGAGGTTGAGATTGAGCCCGAGGAGCAGAACGACGACGTCTACTACTACGTGGGGGACCATCTCGAACTGGCGCCGATGCTGCGTGAGCAGTGGATTCTCGCCTCTCCGATGCATCCACTCTGTGGCGATGAATGCCTCGGACTATGTACGCGCTGTGGGAAAGATTTAAACGTGGGTCCCTGTCACTGTGCTGCGGAGCCGACGGGCGGTCCGTTCCAAATGCTGCGCGACTCGAAATCGCGGATGAGGGAGCCTGCTGATCGCTAGCGAGTCATTGTCGTTGACCCGAAGAAGGAGTTGCCATGCCCAATCCGAAACATAAACACTCACGGGCAAGACGCGACAAGCGTCGCACGCAGAAGCTGCGCATGACGCCCCCAGGGATGGCTGTGTGCCCCCAGTGCCATGAGTTGAAGCTTCCGCACTACACCTGCTTGAATTGCGGGACCTATAAGGGGAGAGCGGTCATCCAAGTCGAAGAATCCTAAGCAGGATGGTGAAAGAAGCCTCCGGCTTTGTTCTCGCATTGCTGAGGGACGCCACGTACGACAAAGTACGCCTCGTCACATCGCTCCTCAGGCCACGCTGGAGGCCCTTTTGGACTATCCGGTCGATTACGATTCTCGCGCCATCTGCTTTCTCAAACATTTGAGAGGCTTGGAGGCGATGTCTGGACATTGCCGTTCACCACGACAACGTCTGTGAGTACACCATCTCGCATGAAGATCGCGCTCGACGCGGTAGGGGGAGACCATGGCCCCGCTCCCTGTATCGAGGGGGCTCTCGAGGCTGCTAAGGAATTGAACGTCGAGGTGATTCTTGTCGGCGACGAAACCATACTGAAACGGGAATGTGATCGTGTCGGCCGCTACGATTCCCGTCTCTCCATTCGCCATGCCTCTCAGGTTGTTGGAATGCATGAATCGCCGGCGGCGGTGGCCCGGAAGAAGCGCGACTCGTCTATTTGGATTGCGACCGAAATGGTAAAGAACGGCGAGGCTGACGCGATCGTCAGTCCTGGTAATACAGGCGCCAGTATGGTGGCGTCGTTCTTCGTCTTGGGACTGACGAAGGGAGTGGAACGGCCTGCGATCGCCACCAGCCTGCCGACGGTTACGGGGGAGGCGATCATGCTCGATGTGGGCGCGAACGTCGACTGCAGCGCCAAGGATCTCGAACGGTTTGCTTTGATGGGCAACGAATACGGGAAGTATCTGTTTGGCAAACCGAATCCCCGCATCGGCCTTCTGAGCATCGGAGAAGAAGATAGCAAAGGGAACGAAGTCACAAAAGAAGCCTTCAAACTATTGAAGGCAGGTTCGTTGAACTTTGTCGGCAACATCGAGGGGCGCGAAGTATACAGCGGGACTGCGGACGTCGTCGTGTGCGACGGCTTTATCGGGAACGTGGCCTTGAAAATTTCCGAGGGTGTCGCCGAGCTGATGAAAAAGCTGCTATTGAAGGAAATTGCAAGCTCCTTTCTGGCGCGAATGGCCTATCCCATGATCGCGGGCCCCCTCCTGAACCTCAGGCGGAAAACGGACTATGCTGAATTCGGCGGCGCGCCCTTGCTGGGGGTCAACGGGATTACGATGATTTGCCATGGTCGTTCGTCGGCCAAAGCGATTAAAAATGCGATTCGACGGGCCAAGGGGATGGCGGAAGGCCGAGTACGGGAACTCATTCAACGAGATATTGAAGAGAGCCTCTCACGTCCACCGGTGGGAATGGAGACATGAAAGCCCGTATTGTCGGAACAGGGACCTACGTGCCTACGAGAGTGCTGACCAATGCGGATCTCGAGCGCATGGTCGCCACATCCGACGAGTGGATTCGTGAGCGGACCGGCATCCAGGAGCGCCATATCGCCGGTGTGGGAGAAGCCTGCTCAGATTTGGCGGTTCAGGCCGGGAAGCGGGCGCTGGCGGCGGCGGGTCTCGAGGCGAGCGAGCTCGACATGATTCTGGTTGCCACCTGTACGGGAGACTATCTCCTTCCCGCGACGGCTTGTTTGGTGCAGCACCAGCTCGGTGCGACCA
>JBQTHY010000231.1:0-5090 GCA_052389395.1 Nitrospiraceae bacterium
GTCATTCCGGCGAGTGGGACCACGCTGGCAGTCGTGCGCCCGCAAATCCAGCGCGAAGTCCGGTTGGCCTTCACGCATATGAAATCATTCTGCAAGGCATTGACGCGGGGGCTGTATGCGGTGTGCTGAGTGAGCCGGCCGACGCTTCCGATCGGAAAACTCCCTCTCGACTTGCTTCGCAGGCTGCTCCGGCGTTTTGGCGGGACCGAAGACTCCCGTGTCGTGGTTGGCGCGGGGATCGGGCTGGATGCGGCGGCCATTCGCGTCGGTAACACAGCACTCGTTGCGAAGACTGATCCCATCACCTTTGTATCGGACGAAATCGGCACCTATGCCTTGCTGATCAACGCCAACGATCTGGCGACGATGGGGACGACGCCGAAATGGTTTCTGGCCACGGTGCTGCTGCCTGCTCGGGCCACAACCGCCTCGTCCGTGAGCAGACTCTTCGCTAAACTACATACGATCTGCCGTCGTCTCGGCGTCTCGTTGTGTGGAGGCCACAGTGAGATCACTGACGCGGTGACACGTCCCGTCGTGGTGGGCTGTCTGTTGGGGGAATGTGTACCGAGCAAGATCGTCACAGCGGCCGGCGCGCGTGTCGGTGATGCGGTTCTGCTGACGAAGGGCCTCGCTATCGAGACGGTTTCGATCCTTGCCCGCGAGCGGGCCGACGAGATTCAGCGACGACATGGGGCTGGTTTCCTGGTTCGTTGCCGGCGATATCTGATAAACCCCGGCTTAAGCGTGTTGAAGGAAGCGCAACTGGCTATGGCTATAGGGGGAGTCCATGCGATGCATGACCCGACGGAAGGAGGGCTCAGCTCGGCGCTATACGAACTCGCGGAAGCGGCAGGGGTCGGTTTGAAGATTGATGCCAATGCAATACGAATTCTTCCGGAGGCGGCCCAACTTTGCGCAGATTTCGGGCTCAATCCTTTAGGAGCGATCGCGTCCGGATCCCTTCTGATCTGCGCTGATCAGGCCTTTGAGAGGCGAACCGTCTCGCGGCTACGAAAAGCTCGAATCCCAGTGGCACGGATCGGAACCGTGGTCCCGAAAAGGGACGGCGTGACGCTGATCGAAAAGGGGCGTAGACGCCCCTTTCCACGGTTTGCCGTGGACGAACTAGCGAGGCTATTTCAACAAAGACGCCGACGCTGAAATGGAGGGAGGACTTCCCGCAAACCGGCGAGTGAATGCCCAGGGAGCTTCACGATCACACGGTCACAACCCCGATCGGGTCAGGAATGCTGAAAGAGTGAGTCAGTGCTTTGTTGGTCGGGTCCTGGCGTGACGGAGCTGCTCAGACTCGCCGATAGATTTTCTCCTTCTGTGACCAGGGGGTTAGGCCGACTTCCCCGTCCGGCAATGTTTCCCCGTTGCCGATCACGAGGGCGCCGCCTCCTTGCATCCGTCCTATGAGCCGGCGCACTGTGTTGCTCTGCAACGGCGTATCGAAGTAGGTGAAAGCCACGTACCGGCACAGGATGAGGTGAAAGGTTTGCTCCGGCGCCGCTTCCCTGATGTCCAGCATGAGAAAGGACACTGACTCACGGAACTCCGGCTTAATCCAGAATCCTTCGGCTGTTTGATTAAACGCCTGCCCGCGCCAGCTCTCCGGCAGATCTCGTAGACTCCTCGGCGGGTAACAACCTCGCTGCGCACGAGCGATGGCCTGATCGTCAATGTCGGTTGCAAGAATAACGAGCCGCACGGTCGGAAATTGGGCTTGGAGCTTCAGCTTCCAGAGGAGCGAGAGACTGTACGATTCTTCCCCTGCTGCGCAGCCGATGCTCCAACACCGGAGGACGCTTTCACCCTGTTCCAGCGCCTGCCGAGCAAGGCAAGGCAACACCTCTCGCTCAAGAAACTGAAAGACGCTCTTGTCCCGGTAAAACCGCGAGATGGAGATCCAACAAGAAGAGTCCAGGACCTTCCATTCTTCAGGATGAGTCTCGAGATACGATCGATAGTCGGCGAGAGAGTGAAGCTCTAACGAGTGCAGGCGTGTGGAGATGCGCTTGTACACCTGCCGTCGCACCTTTCGATAACCGGACCAGCAGAGCCGGAGTCTCGGCAGGCACCATTGCAGGAATTGAACGCCTTCCGTGTCCTTCATCCTACAACTGCGGTTGGCCGTACTTCGATCATTCGTGGCACACTCGTTCACGAAAAACCAGAGGGAAGGCCAGAGCCGGTAGCGCGGTTTCGCAACATACGCTCATCAATCATGCGGTCGGTTACAGCGAACCGCGTTCTCTCGTCCCCTGAGACTTTTCTCGAGCTCGGTTGCGAGATCACTCATGACTCGGTCGCGGTTCTCTCTTGTGACCATAACGAGGCGGCAGTCCGGACGGTCTTTCACCTGACCGATGAATCCTTCCCTCGTCAGGGCGATCGTTGCAATGAGCAGCTTCGGCTGATTCAGCAGCGCCGTCACGTCGTCCATGAAACGTCGTGAGAGGCATTCCATCTTCCCGATTTCGTCGATTATAGTGAGCCGCGACTGAGCGTGTCTGAGGTCAAGTTCGGCCAAGAGTTGCTCAAATCCCGCGACATCCACTCCATAGCGCCCCACACGGTACGACCCTCCCTGGTGGATGTGAGACAGGACCAGTTGGCGACCGCCGAGCGTCACGAGCCGAAACCCTTCTCTGGCTCCCTGTGCGTTCCGGATTTCCTCCGTATAGAATCCCGCTGGATTGTATTCCTCAAGGCGATTTGCGAGTACGCGAATGAAGGTGGTCTTGCCGATTCCCGGTGGTCCGCTAATCAGAATGTGGGGTGTCAGGCCAACGCGCTTGCGCATGTCCTGCACGACGTGCCCTCCATCCGCCCCGCGAGTTTGCAATCATGGCGCTCTGTGTTCAGAAGCGACAAGTGGCGATGAGCGCAATGGCTTCCTCAAGCGTGGCGCTTGTGGATCGTAATGTGATTCCCGTCCGGATCTTCGATCACCGCCATTCGACAGACGGGCGTGTCGAACGCTTCTGTGACGAACGACACGGCCCGCTCCTTCATCTTCTGCACAAAGGCGTCGAAGTCTGACACTTCAAAGGCCACGACTGCTCCTTTGCCCCCCGGCTTGTGCCCCATGTCCGTCGTCGTGATGGCGAAGGTCGCACCGTTAATGTCATATTCCACCCAGACATCTCGAAAGTGGTAGCTCACGTGCAAGCCAAGCACATGTTCATAGAAAGCTCTCGCCCGTTCCATGTTCGAGACCGGATAGACAGTGAAGGCGATTGACGTGATCATCGCGAAGATCTCCATATGACCGAGGTCTCGCCGAGGTCATGATAAGGTTCAATCACTCGGCAGAATCCCGCTCACGCCCCATCCTGCAGCGTCATGCGCGTCTTGACAAGCCGGCGCGATTGTTCTCCAAGAGGAACTCTGAAAAATCTCGCGTGCCATACTACCAAATCCCTCTGCATCATGCGTGCCCTGAACCGACATTGATCACCGTGCGCGAATCGTTTCGAAGCGCAACCTAAGCGTGGCGGTTTGCGGCAAGCAGTGCTCGGAATCTGTGGAATTTGTCCCCACGATGTGGATCTGATGGGTGGGAAGAGATACGGACAAACTATCAGGGGAGTTATGGTACAGTGATCCCCCCATGAGGGTTTTCATTCTTGGAGTCGGGGCGACGGGGTCGTTGCTGGCCAAACTTCTGACTCGTCAGGGTCATCAGGTCGCGTGCGGTGACCGCGATCCTGCCCGCGCCCGTGCCTTTCTCGGTGAGCGATCACCCCTTGTGATTCAACAGGTCAATGCTCGAAACCTGCACAGCATTGCGAAGGCGGCGAAGGGCTGTCAGCTCTTGATCAATGCCTGCCCCGCCGTGTTGAACAAGATCATCATGCGCGCGGCGTTGCGATTGCGCACGCATTACATCGATACCGCATCCCATCTGAGGACGAGTCCGTTTCGACCCGAGCAACTGCGCTTCAATCGGCAGTTCCGAAAGAAGAAGCGATTAGCTCTCATTCATGCAGGTGTTGCCCCGGGGTTGACCAATCTCTTGGCCATTCAGGCGGCAACCGGCCTCGACCGGCTTGACAAGGTGGAGGTGCGGATCTTTGAAGAGACAGCGAGCGAGGATCCCGTATCGCAATGGTCTGCCGAGTCGTCCTTCGACGAAGCGACATCGCGCCCCCGAATCTACCGCAACGGTCGGTTCCGCTTCGCCCCTCGATTTGGAGAGCGCGAGCTATTCAGGTTCCCGCCGCCGATCGGGCGGGTCGGCGTTGTGCTGGCGGCACAGGACGAAGTCGTGACCCTTCCTTACATCCTTCGCCTCCACGACATGGATGCGAAGATCGGGGGGACCGACATGGACCGACTCCGACGGTGGTATAGACAAGGGAAACTGAGTCGGTCGCGTGGGCTCGTCGCGGTGCGATTCCCAGCGACGCCGACCCCTCGGGCGATGACCAGGCTGGTGCGGCGAGGTATCCTGCGCAACGCTCGCTTTGCCGTGTCGGTCTTGGTGTATGGGCACAAACACGGGCGTCCACTCTTCGTTCGCTGGGATGCCACATTTCCCTCGCTGTTCGCGCTAAGGAGACGCAGGCTCTTCTATACACCTATTGCTTGGGGAACCGCACACCTCACCGCTATATTTGTGAATCACATGCCGCGCGACCTTGCTGGAGTGTATGTTCCAGAAGCCTTGCCGGCGGCGATACGTCGGAACATTCTGCGCGCTGCCCGTTCAAGCGGCATCTGCCTCACGAGAAAGGTGATGCACCTTAAGCCGTCCGACGAAACCGAGAACTTGATCTTCGCGTGATGGAGAGAGGGTCAGGGGCGTAAGTTCCCCTGAGTTTTTTTGGAAAAGGCTCCAGATCCCCATGTTTCTCCAAGGATTTTCCGAGATAAGTCGAATGATCGAGACCAATAGACCGGGAGGACACTCTTCTGTGGTCCTTCCGGTCGGGACAAAGGTCGAACGCTGACGGAATAATGTTTGTTGAAGGGCCCACCCGAGCAACCCCCCCGCGGGATCCCGCTGAACGTCTGCCACGGAAGACGCTTGACAGTGCCTCTTGCCAGGAAAACAGTAAGAAAAGTGAAATAAACCC
>JBQTHY010000232.1:0-4171 GCA_052389395.1 Nitrospiraceae bacterium
ATTGTGTCGTGTTGGTGTCGAGTCATATGTGGCAACGAACCGTTTTTCTCTGGTTTGGTGAGCGGTATCATACTTGTTGTAATGAATCTCTACTATGACACTCGCTGGGACCTCAAGCGACTCGTGCCGAGCTTCCACCCACTGTTGTCCCAGCGAGTGTCATAGTAGCGATTCATTCCAACTCGTAGGTTCCCTCTCACCATCCCAGAGTAATCCGGTTCGTTGCCACGTATGACTCGACTGCAAGTCGACAGAATAATGCTCCATAAATCCTGTTTGTTTGGTAGGATGCTGCCCTGGGAATACGTTCTTAGGTGTTTACACCGGGAAAAGAACTAATGAAGAAAAAGATACAGCGAGTGACCAGGCAAAGTAGCGTGCCACTCCTGGCCAAGTTGAAGGGGATTCGCCTCTTTGCTACAGACGTTGATGGTGTGTTGACGGATGCGGGGATGTACTATTCTGAATCCGGCGATGAGTTGAAGAAGTTTAATACGCACGATGGGATGGGTATCAAGCTACTGCAGAAAGCCGGACTCATCACAGCTTTCGTCACGCAGGAACGGACGAAACTCGTCGCGCGCCGCGCTGAGAGACTTGCGATTCCTGAACTGCATCAAGGTGTGATGGATAAACTGAGCGTGATCCGCGAGATGGCAGAACGGCATGGACTCTTACTCCAGCAGGTGGCGTATATTGGGGACGATGTGAATGACCTTGAAGCGCTCGGCGCCGTGGGGTTTTCCTCCTCGCCGGCCGATGGCTTGCCGCTCATTCTGGCCGCCGTGGATTATGTTTGCCGAAAAAATGGCGGGGAGGGGGCCGTGCGCGAAGTTGTTGAGATGATTTTAGAAGCGCAGGCGTCCGCGGGGAAAGTTCGAGGCGAGAGGAAGGTAGTTAGAGGATGAGAGCGAAGGCGCGACGAAAGGAATCTGCGGCAGGTCCCCCACCTCAGCCCGCGCAGTTCTCCCACCGTCTCTACCCGGTCATCATGGCGGGGGGGAGTGGCACCAGGTTTTGGCCGCTCAGCCGGCATCTGTTTCCGAAGCAGCTGTTGCGTATCGGCGGTGAGCATACGCTGATTCAACAGACGATGCAGCGTGTCCTCGGCTGCGCGCCTGCCGCCAACGTGTTGATCTCCACGAACGCAGCGCAAGCAGACCTGATTCGTGCGCAACTGACCGATTGGAAAGAGGATATCAAGAACGGATTTATCGTCGAGCCGGAAGGACGTAATACGGCTCCTGCTATCGCGTTGGCCGCGCTCGAAGTTCTCAAGCGCGATCCGGATGCCCTCATGTTGGTCGTGCCAGCCGATCATGTGGTGACAGGGCAGCGAGATTTCGAAGCGGCAGTTGAGTTAGGCGCGCAACTTGCGGCTGAGGGCCATCTCGTTACATTTGGGATTAAGCCGATCAGGCCCGAGACCGGCTACGGGTATATCAGACCGAATCCCAAGGTTATTCTCGGGAAACATGGATCATTCAGGGGGTTCAAAGTTGAGAAGTTTATCGAGAAGCCAAATGTGACCAAGGCGTCGCGGTACCTCAAGGTTGGAAACTATTATTGGAATAGTGGAATGTTTGTTTGGCGTGCCGCCACCATTCTTGATGAAATTCGCCGGCATCAGCCGGCACTTTCGAAAGCTATGGTACAGATTCGGGAACTTATGGCCTCGAATGCGTCGAAGCAAACGATAGACGAGGTCTACAGACGCATTGCGCCGGTCTCGATCGACAACGGAGTGATGGAAAAATCAGCGAAATCGGCGGTGGTTCCCGTTGCCTTCAGCTGGTCTGATGTAGGGAGCTGGGGAAGTCTTGACGAAGTGGCGGTCAAGGACAAGGCCGGCAATGTGATGACAGGGCGCGTGGTCGATATCGAGAGTATCCGCTCGATCGTCTATGCAGACCGACGAGTGGTGGCCACGATCGGCTTACATGACATGGTCGTGGTGGATACGCCGGATGCCACGCTCGTCTGTCCGAAGTCGCGCGCCCAGGACGTCAAGAAGGTCGTCGACATTCTCAAACGGCAGCAGGCGCCTGAACATCTCGAGCATCTCACGATTCAGCGGCCATGGGGATCGTATACCGTCTTGGAAGAAGGGCCTGGATTCAAGGTAAAACGAGTGACGGTCAATCCGAGCGGACGGCTCTCGCTCCAGTTACATCACAAACGCAGCGAGCATTGGGTGGTCATTGCCGGTACAGCACGTGTGACCAGAGGAGATGACGTGTTCGATTTGCAGATTGGGGAAAGCACGGCCATTCCTGTCGAAACGAAACACCGGCTGGAGAATCCTGGACAGGAGACCCTGCACATTATCGAGGTGCAGAACGGGCCCTATCTCGGCGAGGACGATATCGTGCGCTTCAAGGATGATTATGGCCGGACGAAAAACTAGATGACAACAGTCATCAAGTCTGGAAAGTCGTCAAGTCGGCATCCGAAGACTTTCGACTTGAAGACTCTTGACACGATGACTTTCCAGACCTGATGACTTTCGGAGTTGAAGACATTCGACTTGATGACCTTCAGACTTTAGAGATAATCGAGGTGCCATGAGCCTGTTCCGAGAATACGACCTCCGCGGGATTGTGGGCAACGAATTGACGGAAGAGATCGCCGAGTCGATCGGGCGCGCCTACTGCACCCACGTGCAGGGCCGCGGCGTCAAGACGATCAGCGTGGGTCGCGACGGGCGTCTGAGTTCCCACGCGCTCCGGAAGTCCTTGGTCAAGGGGTTACTGGCGGGAGGACTTCATGTCGTGGACATCGGCGTCTGCCCATCCCCTCTCCTCTATTTCTCGCTCTTCACTCTTCCCGTGGATGGCGGGATCATGATTACCGGTAGCCACAATGCGGCAGAGTATAACGGATTCAAGATTTGTGTCGGAAAAGAAGCGATTCACGGAGGGGAAATTCAGGAACTTCGCCGAGTGTTGGAGAAAAGCGCTTTTGTGTCGGGGACGGGTCACCTGTCCGAACACCCGATTATTCCGGACTATCTCGCCTACATGAAGAAGAGCTTCTCCTCTGTTAAGGCGGATCGCCTGCATGTCGTGATTGATTGTGGGAATGGCGCTGCGTCGCTTGTGGCCAAGCAGGCCCTCGAGTTGCTGGGCTGTAAAGTCACGGGATTGTATTGTGATCTGGATGGGCGGTTCCCAAATCATCACCCGGATCCGACGGTCCTCGAAAACTTATTCGATCTGATGCAGGCTGTGAGAGATCACAAAGCCGATGTAGGGATTGGGTATGACGGTGACGCAGATCGGGTCGGGGTGGTGGACGAGCAGGGTACCGTGCTCTGGGGCGACCGGCTGATGGTTGTGTACGCGCGGGATATTCTGGCCACGAAACCAGGCAGCACGATCATCTCAGAAGTAAAGGCCTCGCAGAGCCTCTACGAGGATATCGCAAAACGCGGTGGACGTCCCATCATGTGGAAGACGGGTCATTCGCTGATCAAGGCGAAGATGAAGGAGGAGTCCGCCGTGCTCGCCGGTGAAATGTCCGGGCACATGTTTTTCGCTGATCGATACTTTGGGTATGACGATGCCGTCTACGCGTCCTGCCGGCTCGTTGAAATCTTGGCAAAGGGAACGCAACCCCTCTCGGCGTTGGTTTCTGACTTGCCGAAGACGATGGTCACCCCGGAGATTCGTGTCGATCTACCTGATTCGATAAAATTTGATGTGGTCCAACGGATTCGGGCGACGTTCAAGGGCTACCTCAAGACGAAACAGGGTCTGGGGCCGGCGAACCTGCTGCTGCGGGATCTCATTACGATCGACGGGGTACGCGCGTTATTCGACGATGGGTGGGGTCTTATCAGGGCTTCCAACACCCAGCCTGCGGCAGTGCTGCGATTTGAAGCTTCGTCTTCAGAGAGAATGAACCTCATTCGGGCCATTTTTGAGCGCGAATTGACCGAAGCAAGACGAGCGCTCGGCCATTAGCACGTCAGCAACGCATTTCCCGCCCGGATTTCCAGCATCCTTCACCCCGTACCACAGGAAGTCTCGCCTCTGAAGGGGGAAGAATCCGGGTCATCCCAGAAGGGTAAAGCCTCAAAGTCACGGCTGTGAAGCCGTGGTACGGGGTTCACATGCACATTCAGGTCGCAGTATTAGTCAGCCTACTAGCTCTGTCCCTGTCGCTACCT
>JBQTHY010000233.1:0-3899 GCA_052389395.1 Nitrospiraceae bacterium
CAGCCTGGTGGTCACCATGAGCGCCCCCGTTCTCAACAGGGCCGACGACTGTGAGGGTGTGGTGGTAGCGGAGGTGGGGATTAGTGTGTTGGAAGATGTGGTCACAGATCGAATGATTGCTCTCCAGTCCCAAATGGAAACATCGCAGACGCTCGAGTGGCAGGTCCTGAATAAACGAGGAGACCTTATTGTCGATTCGATCTTCCGACAGGAGGGAACCACGAACCTTCGACAACTTGGTCTTCCCTCTGCAGGGCTGGTCAACACCAGTTCATCTGGCTATGTCGAGGAGTACCATCAGCGGAGGGGCCTTCAGGTGGTCACTGGCTATGCCAGATCCAAGGGGTTGCCTGAGTTACCTGAGCTGGGGTGGGGCCTGCTCGTCCGCCTGGATCGCGATGCCATCATGGCGCCCACCAGGGAAATGCTGAGGAATCTGAGCATGGCGGGAATGCTCGTGTTTTCCCCGCTGTGGGGACTATTGCTGTGGTCCACGAGACGCTTGAAAAATGAGTACCTCCGAACCGAGGCAGGCCTCCTGAGACATCAGCAGATGGAACAGCAATTCAAAGACCTGTTGGACGCTAGTCCCGACGCAATGATCATTGTCGATCGCAGAGGCCGGATCGTAATCGTCAACCAGCAGGCTGAAGAGTTGTTCGGATATGGCCGTGAGGAATTACTGGATCAGCCCGTCGAGATGCTGTTGTCGACGCATCTGAGTGATGCCCATGGACGTCATGAGAACGGATATGTTGCCAACCCGCATGTCCACCCGATGGGAATGAGTCGTGAGTCGCTCGTACGGCGAAAAGATGGCCTTGAAATCAGCGCGGAAGTGAGCTTGAGCCCCTTGACGACCGGGGAGGGGGTGCTCACCATCGCAGCGATTCGAGATATCACCGAGCGCAAGCAAGTGGAGGCTCAAGCAAATGCCTATATGCAAGAACTCGTGGAGAAAAATTGCACGCTGGATCTGTTGCTTGCCCAAGCTCAAGCCGCCATGCAAGCCAAGGCGTCTTTTCTGGCGATGATGAGCCATGAGATCCGGACGCCGATGAACGGAGTGATCGGGATGACGGGGCTCTTGCTTGAAACAGACCTGACTGCCGAGCAGCGAGAGTATGCAGAAACCGTGCGCTGCTCCGGTGAACATCTGGTTGGCATCCTCAACAACATTCTGGACTTCTCGAAGTGCGAAGCCGGCAAAGTCACTCTGGAGGTCCTCGACTTCGATCTCCGGACGCTGGTGAACGATGTGGTCACGCTGTTGGGCGAACAAGCCCGCGCCAAGGGGCTGGAGTTGAGCACCCTCGTGCAGGCTCCCATCCCGACGGCCTTGCAAGGCGACCCGGGACGATTGCGCCAGATTCTGATGAATCTGGTCAGCAACGCCCTCAAGTTTACCGAGCGGGGCGAGGTGGGGATACGCGTCGGGCTAGACGACTCGGAGGCCGCCGAACCGGAGGGCACGGTGGTGCTGCGGTTCGACATCAGCGACACAGGCATCGGGATGACGCCCGAGCAATGCGGAAAACTGTTTCACCCCTTCGTGCAAGCCGATGGGTCCACCACGCGCAAGTATGGCGGAACGGGGCTGGGCTTGGCAATCTGTAAGCAACTCGTGGAACTCATGCAGGGCAGGATCGGCGTCGAGAGTACGGTGGGACAGGGTAGCCGGTTTTGGTTCACCGCTCAGATGATTTGCCAGCCGGAGCCGCCGGTTCCCTTGCCGACTGCCCGGGCGGTCCTACGGGATCACCGGGTTCTGATTGTGAGCGATCATGCCACAACCAGGACTCTTCTCGAGGAACAACTGCTGGCTCAAGGCATGCTGCCCGAGAGCGTGGCTGATGGGGAGCAGGCACTTGCCGGACTTCGGAGGGCAGCAGAGATGGGCGTTCCGTTCGAGGTAGCGATCGTCGATATGGAGCGACCGGAACCGGAGGGCTTGGACGTCGGGCGGAGGATTAGGGCCGACCCGGCCGGGGCCCCGCTTCGGCTCATCCTGCTCACCTCCTGCGGGTATCGAGGGGCGGCCCAAGCCGCCCACGCGGCCGGCTTCGATGCCTTCCTGATGAAGCCGGTTCGTCCCGCACAGCTCTACGAATGTCTCTGCCTGATTCTGGAGGGCGCATCGACGCGACCAGGGGCCGGGGGCTCCGGCCCCGCCCCGCTCATCACCCGCCATACGGTCAGCGAGGCGCAGACGCGGCGATGCGCTCGGGTGCTCGTGGTGGAAGATAACGTCGTGAATCAGAAGGTCACGGCCAAGATGTTGGAGCGAGCGGGCTACCGCGCGGATGTAGTATCGAACGGCCGCCTGGCGGTGGAGGCAGTGGCGCGGGTCCCCTATGCGATGGTCTTCATGGATTGCCAGATGCCGGAAATGGACGGGCTCGAGGCGACCCGTGAAATCCGCCGGCAAGAAGCGATGGGTCTGGAGACCTCAGCACGCCCCAGCGCGGATGGCGCCGGCCATGCGCCTGCGGCCGCGCGTCGGATTCCGATCATTGCCATGACGGCAAATTCGCTGGAAGGCGATCGCGAGCGGTGTTTGGAGGCCGGCATGGACGACTATGTCCCGAAACCGGTGCGGCGCGAGGAGCTGACAGCGGCCCTGGCGCGTTGGGATGGGGACCGCGCCGAGCCCTCCGGCGAGGGGCCGGCGTCCCTGTCCGAGGAGCGTGGGGCGGGCGCGGCCGTGATCGATCCGGCGGTCCTGACAGAGCTGCGGCAGCTGGATGAAACAGGAGCGTTGCTGACTGCCCTCATTACGAGTTTTTTGGACGAGACGCCCCGCTTACAGGAGCAGATGCGGGCTGCGGTTCGCAGGAGTGACGCGACGGCGTTGGTGGAGGCGGCCCACAAGCTGAAAGGCTCCAGCGGCAATCTGGGTGCTAGGCGTATGCAGCACCTCTGCGGCGAGCTGCAAAGGCTCGGCCGCACCAAGGCACTGGCGCAGGCCGGCGCCCGCATTGCCCAACTCAAAGCGGAATTTATGCTGGTCCGAGAAGTCTTGCTGCGCGAACAGGAACGAGTCACGGCCCTGCATCAACCGGAACCAGCTACAGGAAGAAAGGAGTTGGTCTGATGGCCAAGAAAAAGATCCTCGTCGTCGACGACCATGCCGAGACGCGTCTGCTCGTGAGTGCTCGGCTCAAGAAGCATCAGTACGACACGGTGTTCGCGGCCGATGCGGTGCAGGCAATCGCGGTCGCCCGGCAGACGCAGCCGGATGCCATCATCCTCGATCTGGGTTTACCGGGCGGCACCGGGTTTATCGTACTCGAACGGCTGAAGGCGAACGCCCTATTGAGTGGTATTCCGGTGATTATCCTGACGGCCGACGACTCGCCGGAAAGCGAATTTAAAGGACTGGAAGCCGGCGCGGCGGTGTACCTGCGGAAGCCGGTGGAGGACGAGGCCTTGGTGGCCGCAGTGGCGAGTGCGGTCGGTGCCGGTGTGGAGTCCGCGATCACCGAGCCCTGGCTGCAGCAGTGACCGGGCAGTACTGGTTGGGTCGGCACTGGGCCGGTCGTCGCAGGCTCGCGGCCACAGAGGGAAAGAGTGGGGTTCCCTCGGCATCCCATGAATCGTACCCCTCGACGAAAGGGGGGCCGGCGGCGCCTGCTGAGGCTTCGGTGCTACGTGTCCCACGATGGGGTCGAAGTTCTTATTCCGACGACACGGTCCCAGGTGTCTGAATCAACCCCCCACGCGTGTGGGCCCTGGACTGGAAAGGAGGTGGCGCTGTCGATGGAAACGAAACAACGGCCGGTTCCCAACGGGATGATCCTGGAACTGACCGGAGATCTCACCTTTGCCAATCGCGAGCAGTTCAAGACGACTGTGGAGGCCATTCGCGAGAAGGGCTACCGGCATCTCATTCTGAACAT
>JBQTHY010000234.1:0-2704 GCA_052389395.1 Nitrospiraceae bacterium
TCTCCACCATTCGTCCCTCCTTCCCTGAGACTGAGAGCTGGGCCAGATGACAGGCCGGCGGATAATTCAGCAGCCGACGCGCACTCAGTTCCTCCCCGTAAAACCGATCGGGCTCACCGGATAGCACGGCTTGTACTGCGTGATGCGGCGGAAGCCACGTTTGCAACAGCACGCGACCTCCCGCTGACGCAGGCCGTGCCAGGCTCACGGCATCAATCAGCATGTGGTAGGTCCGTTCGGCTGCACGAAAGTCCGGAACATTCAATCCGGAATCAGCCTCGAGGATGCCGACCAATCCCCTCTGGGGAGGCGGTTCCCGTTGAAACAACGCTTGCGTGCCGATCAGAATGTCCCAGGCCCCCGACCTGACACCTTCCCATAACTGGCGGGCGGAGGCAGAACGTCGAAGCGTGTCTCCATCGAGCCGCGCAATGTTCGCGTGGGGAAACAAGCGTCGAACTTCGACTTCAACACGTTCAGTCCCTCCTCCGACGGGACTCCAACGAGAGGCTCGGCACGTCGGACAGGAGTCCGGCATGCCAACTCGCGCGCCACAGTACCGGCAAGCGAGCCTGCCCATCTCCCTGTAGTAGGTGAGTGCCACCGCACAGGAGGGGCAACGCGGTACCCAGCCACAGTCTCGACACACCAGTGCTCCGGCATAGCCTTTTCGATTTAAGAAGAGCACCGCCCCCGTCTTGTTCTCCACTGCCTCACGCAACACGGACACGAGCCTTCGGCTAAACAGTGTTCCACCCGGCTCATCGCGGAGATCGACGAGCTCGATCGCTGGTCGACGAGCGGCTTCCGGCTGAACGGTATACGTTTCAGCACCGGCATCGAATTTGGATTCAAGCGATGGATGGGCGGACGCGAGCACGACGAGGGCGCGCTCACCCTCGGCTCTCATACAGGCGACATCTCGGGCATGATAACGAGGCTCCTGGGGTTCTTTGAGGGCTGGATCGTCTTCTCCGTCCACCCAGATCAGTCCGATCGATCGAAGGGGGGCAAAGATTGCGGAGCGTGTCCCGACGACGATCGACGGTGTCCGACCCTGAGCTTGCTCCCCTCGCTCGAACCCTGAGGATGTCTGAGAGAAGGTGATCGGGAGCTTCGTGAAGGTCGAGAGAAGTTCTCCTAACCATTTCGCCCTCGCCGTTTCGCCGGAAAGTACAATGGCGGACTTGTTCATCGCCTGCACCTGTTGAATTGCGACGGCAAGCCGGCTGACTCGCTGTTCCCAAGGAGCGTGCAGGACCATCCTTCTTGCCTGGGCGACTCGAAGGCATTCGGCCACATGAGTCACCCAGAGAGGATCCGGCGCTGGAAGCCCTGTTGCGAGCGGAGTCTGACCTGCCTGCCCTCCCCGATCGAATTCATCACCACTCGGTTTCAGGCCCCCTCGGGGAGACTCCGGCTCGTTGCTTTTCGATGCCGTGATGGCTATCCATGACTTCTTTTCGAGCGCGTCAAGCGCCCGCTGACTGTTTCGATCTCGAGATTGCCGGAGAGTCGAGGAGAGGACCCCCATGGATCGGCGAGCGATCCGATTGAGGATGGGTCGCAGGTGCTCGGGACAACTCCCGGCCTTGAACACGGCGCGACCCCGATCAGTCACAACGTAGCGCAAGGGTAGGGCCTTGCGTGTACGAGGCGAGGGAAAAACCAGTCGAAGACACTGGCCCCAAGGGGCGACATAGTGTTCTGCAATCTTGCGGGATAATTCGAACAGTGTAGAAGAGAGCTCGGCATCCGCTGCGCCGATGGCCAGAGAGCGGATTTCTCTGAGATCGGTGGTCTGCATCCCCATCGGGGGGCGATCGCTCAGCGAGATCACCGCTCCTTCCAGCGTCCCTCGCCCAAACGGAACGAGGACCAGGTGGCCTATTTCAAGCGTCTGCACCAGCGCCGCAGGGACAAGATAGGTGAACGCCTTGGCGATATGACGGGGAACGATCACATCGGCATACAACGGTTGGTTTCCAGGGAGCGAACCGGGTCGTTCATCGAGAGGCATGTGCCATTGTAACAGCGTGGGAAAAGAGAGGACAACGAAACGGGAAGACGCCGGTCACACGACATCGTTCCGGCTGGAGAGGGAGGAAAGTGGAATCGAAGTGAAAGGGGCGGTCGGTGGGGGATTCATATGGACAGGAATCCCCCGGCCCGGGCCAATGAGGCTACTCGTTTGCTGACCCGGCTTGTTGCTTAGGCTCTTCCTTGCCCGCCTTATCCGCACCTGGCGAGGCAGGACTATTCCCATCGGGGATGTTCGCAGTCCCAGCCCCATCCGTCGTGGAGCTGTACGAGGGAACACCCACTGACAGAGTGCCGGGCCCGGTCGCAGTTGAGTCATCAGCAGGAGCGGCTGGTTGGTCACCGCTCCCGCGAGCGCTCAGGCTGGAAGAATCGCTGCCCTGATTCTGTGCTTGATTCGGCTTGACAGCTCCTGAGCCCTCCGCCCCGGTTTCGGGCGCATAGAGAAGAATCTCCACGCGACGATTCTTCGTGCGGCCTTCCTCGTTTGCATTAGTCGCAGAGGGCCTGCTATCGCCATATCCCACCGAATTGAGCCGAGCTGAATCCAATCCACCCTTCTCTACAAGGTATCGGATGACGCCGTTCGCACGGGCGTGGGACAATTCCCAATTACTCGGATACCGCGACTTCAGCGAAGGACCGATCTCCACATTGTCCGTAT
>JBQTHY010000235.1:0-9148 GCA_052389395.1 Nitrospiraceae bacterium
CAGTTGGAATTGTCGCAATTGTCACCGTGTTCTTGATCTTTTAGGAGAACAGTCATTGGTCATTCGTCATTGGTTCATGGGGGCACTGGACTGTTGCTCTCTCTTCCAATGACAACTGACTATTGACTACATGACCAATGACCAGCTCGTTTCCCTGGCTCACCTTCCTGATTTTCCTCCCGCTGGCCGGAGCGGTCGCGGTGTTCTTTGTGAAGGACACCAGCGTCCGGGCGAACGCACTCGGCATCACGGTCGCGGATTTGCTGATTTCGATCTCCCTCTGGTGGCTCTTCGACGCGTCGTCCGGTCAGATGCAATTCGGTGAACTGGCAGTGTGGATCTCAGCACCGCCGATCCACTATCGGCTCGGGATCGATGGCATCAGTTTGCCGCTCGTGCTGATGACGACGGTGCTGATGCCCCTCTGTGTCTTGATCTCCTGGCAATCTGTTGAAACCAGAATCCGGAGTTTCATGGCCACGCTGTTGGTGATGGAAAGCGCAATGCTCGGAGTCTTTGTCGCGCTCGACTTCGTGCTGTTCTATGTGTTTTGGGAAGCTATGCTGATCCCGATGTATCTCCTGATCGGAGTCTGGGGCGGACCGAATCGCCTCTATGCCGCAATTAAATTCTTCCTCTACACCCTGGCCGGCAGCGTGTTGCTGCTGGTCGCGATTCTGGTGCTCTATTTCCACGGCGGCCATACGTTCGACATTCTTCGACTGAGCCAAGGCAGCTACGCGACCTCTGTGCAAATGTGGCTCTTCCTCGCTTTCTTCGCAGCGTTCGCCGTGAAGGTCCCGATGGTCCCGTTCCATACGTGGTTGCCTGACGCGCACGTGGAAGCACCCACGGCGGGCAGCGTGCTCCTCGCCAGCGTGTTGCTCAAGATGGGCACCTATGGATTCTTGCGCTTCAGCCTCCCGATGTTGCCGGAGGCCTCCCGAGCTTTTACCCCTCTGATGGCCACACTCTCGATTGTTGCGATCATCTATGGCGCCTATATGGCGCTCGCGCAAGTTGACTTGAAAAAGCTCATTGCCTATTCGAGCGTTAGCCACATGGGATTCGTCACGCTGGGGCTCTTCACGTTGAATATCCAAGGCATTGAAGGCGCCGTGATGCAGATGGTGAACCACGGTATCACGACCGGCGCCCTGTTCCTCTGTGTCGGCGTGATTTACGAACGCACGCACAGCCGGCTGATTGCCGACAATATCGGCCTCACGAAACCGATGCCACGCTATACGACGCTCTTGGTCATTTTTTCGCTCTCCTCACTGGGGTTGCCGGGGACCAATGGCTTTGTCGGCGAGTTCATGGTTCTTGCCGGCACCTTTCTCTGGAGCAAGATCGCCGCGGCCTTGGCTTCACTGGGGGTTATCCTCGCCGCCGTGTATCTCCTTTGGATGGTCCAACGTGTTGCATTCGGCGTCCCCTCACCGCATTTTCTCCCGAAGCTTCGCGACGTGGATCAGCGTGAGATGGTTACCCTGGTTCCGCTCGTCGTGTTGGTCTTTTGGATCGGCCTGTTCCCCAATCCAATTTTGACGCGCATGCATGCCAGCGTCGAGAAAGTCATCGCGCGCGCGTTCCCGTCAATCTCAGAACCGCTTACGGCCGCGAGCCAGTTCGACTCGCTCACGCCGCTCGCGAAGGACATTGTTCCTCCCGTCGAGGAGGCGCAACAGCCATGACCTTTTCCGCAGGCGATCTGTTTCTCATTCTGCCCGAACTCTTGGTGACCGCGGCCGTCTGTATCGTGCTCGCGCTGGATCCGGTGCTGCCTTCGTCCAAGAAAGATGGGCTGGTCTGGTTGAGTCTCGGCACGTTGGCGGTGTGCATGGGCCTGACCGCCTCGCAGATGAGCCATGCTGCGTCGGCTTTCGGCGGACTCGTCGTCATCGACACCTACGGGTGTTTTTGGAAGCTGCTGCTCTACTTCGTCACCGGCCTCACCGTCCTCTTGTCCTATTCGTACTTAAAGGAAGAGCGGCTGTACTACGGCGAATACTATGGCTTCGTCCTGCTCGCGCTCGCCGGCATGATGGTGATGGTGTCTGCGGCCGATTTGCTGACGATCTATCTAGGCACGGAACTCATGTCGCTCTCGCTCTACGTGATGGCAGGGATCAACAGATCGCAACCCCGCTCGCTGGAGGCTTCAGCGAAATACTTCGTGCTTGGTTCGTTCTCGTCCGGCATTCTCCTCTATGGCATCTCGCTGCTCTACGGTGCGACGGGCAGCACCAGGCTCCCGGTTATCGCCGCGGCCATTTCAGGACGGAGCCTGGATGATCCGCTTCTCTTGTTTGCCACAATTCTCCTGGCTGTCGGCTTCGCTTTCAAATTGGCCGTCGTGCCGTTCCACATGTGGACGCCTGACGTCTATCAAGGCGCCCCGACCTCTGTGACCGCCTTCATGGCGGTGGCATCGAAGGCCGCGAGTTTCGGCGCCTTCCTCCGTGTCTTCGTCGAAGGGCTTGGCGGCCTGAAGGCCAACTGGTCCGCGATCTTCCTGCTGCTCTGCATCGCCACGTTAGTGTTAGGGAATGTGGTGGCCTTGGTGCAGACCAACATCAAGCGGATGTTGGCCTACTCCAGCATCGCCCATGCCGGCTACGCCTTGATCGGCGTGGTGGCCGCAGGACGGTTGGGAGAATCAGCCGGCAGCGCCAACGGCATCGCCAGTGTCCTGCTGTACCTCACCCTCTATGCGTTTATGACCTTCGGCGCTTTCGCCATTGTCGCGATGCTCCGGAAAGGCGGGATCGAGGGAGAGGAGATCGAGGACTTCACCGGCCTGGCCAAGCGCCATCCCTTGGCCGCGCTGCTCATGATGATCTTCATGGTGTCACTGGCTGGCATTCCTCCGACAGCGGGGTTTATCGGAAAATTGTATGTCTTCATGTCCGCCGTGGAAGCCGGTATGACCTGGTTGGCCCTCGTCGCGCTCATCTTCGCCGCCATTTCGGCCTACTACTATCTTCGTCCGGTGATGGTCATGTACATGCGCGAACCAGGAGAGGTCACTGCAACCTCTCCTCGGCTCGTTATGTCGCCGACTCTCTCTATCGTGCTCGTCTGCTCAGTGGCGGGAGTGGTGATCTTTGGGTTCTACCCCAATCCGCTCGTGAATCTCGCCACTCAGGCCGTGCTTACCCTGAAATGAGGACCGTGGGTTCAGGAATGAGGTGCGAGTCGGCGCCGCTCATGTTACGCTTGCTCGTATGCAAGGCCTCATGGGTGTCCTCCGCTTCCTGCTTGACGTCTTGAGAGCATTCTTACGACATGGCTGTGCCAGCCTGGCCGCCTCACTCGCGTTTTTCTCGCTGCTCTCGCTCTTTCCACTCGTCTTTCTGCTACTTTACGGAATCAGCTTTCTCGTCAGCCAGGATGTTATCGGCGAGCAGTTTCTCCTGAGCTTTCTGAAAGGGTTCTTGCCTTCACTGGGCGAACGGCTGGCCGAGGAACTCCACCGGATCAGCGCGCTCGAAAGCGTGCGATGGATCGTCTTCCTCTCCTTCGCCTGGTTCGGCGCCCTCGTGTTTTACGAGCTCGACTACGCGCTCAACGTGGTGTTTGAGAGTACCAGGCGTCGTCATCCTTTGATTTCGACCGCCATCTCCATCGCCTTGCTCGGAGCCACGGGGCTCCTCCTTATCGTCTCCTATGTCGCCACGCAGACCATCAACTTTCTGACCGGCTACATGCCAAGACTCTGGGGCCTGGACCTTGTCGGACTGGCAGCCCATGACTTTCTGCTGACCTATACGTTGCCTCTCCTCCTGGCGTTCCTGATGGTCAGCCTCATGTACCGCTATATCCCTCGCCGCCGCCCTGAGTGGCGAGAAGCGATGGCGGGGGCCATGACCTTCGGCTTGTTGTGGGTTGCCGCCAAGCTATTATTCGTCACTTACGGCAGCTATGCCACTCTGTACGTCCGGCTCTATGGATCGCTGCTGGAAGTCGTGCTTCTGCTTCTCTGGGTGTACTATTCAGCCGGGCTCCTGCTCTTCGGCGCCGTCATCGCACACAAACTCCAACAACGCGCCCATGTGTCAACCCCCGCGCTGACCGACGCCGCCTAGTCATGCGATTACGATAGCCTGCCCTGTCTCACCACGCTCTCCTCGCTCCAATGGCCGATCAGCTATAGACCGCTCCTGGAGCAGGTTTTCGGTCGATGCAACTTCCGATCTTTTTCTGGCAGGGTGCTTCCTTCCTCGATACAATGGCATCCGGCAGAATTGGGATCCAGTCGCATGTTTGACGAATACGGCAAAGAAATTATGATGCTGGGGGGGACGATCGCGGGGTTCTTCGCGGCCCTACTCACCGTGATGGAGAAGCTTCTCAACATACAGCATCGTGTTCATTCCAAGGAAGAAAAGAAGAAATTATACCAACCGGAGCGCGCCTCCGCGGATACCGCGCCGAGCGTCGATTTCTTCTCCTCGAAACCCTTGCGCGGGTCCACGTATCTCCTGTTGCACGAAACAAGCGTCATCATGGCTGCCGGCGTGTTGCTGAATTATGTCGGCCTCACTCTCAGCCGGCACCTCGAGAGCATTCTTTTCCTGGACATGACGGGCACGGCCCTTGTGGCCATCCTGCTCGGTCCATGGTGGGGAGCCATCGTCGCGCTCCTCTCGAACTCTGTGGTTAATTGGCTGCTCTTTCCGGAAGCGGGCGCCGATGTGGTGATCTTCCCATGGTCGCTGGTCAATATGACTGGGGCATTATTCTGGGGAACGTTGGCCCGCCAATCGAGGTTTCAGAAATACGTGCGCACCGGCAAAAGTTCCGGCCTTGCCCATACCTGGTTTCTGCTGAGCTTCGGCGTGGCTGGGGCTGTCGTGATGAGCATTCCAGGGACCCTGGTTCAATCCGCACTTCATGAACGTTCAATTTTTGCCCTAAACCCGGAAGTGGCTGAATCCCTCAGCATGCGGATTGAGCACTGGGAAGCCACGGTTCAGATGTATTTGGAGTCCGTCCTCGGTCTCAGGTGGAGCGAGAGTATCAGCTGGTATGTCGTCAATTGGTTCCAGAACTGCATCCGCTATATTCCAGACAAGACGATGAGCGCCGCGATCGCGCTGGTCATACTGAAGTACGGCTACCCGCTGTTTGAACGGGAACTGATCCAAGGAGGGCCCGAAGGAGAGCGTCCCCAGGATGATCGAATTCTCCCGTTAGTCTTGGGATTGCTCTATGCCCCCTCATTCGCTTCGCTCATCAGCAGCGACACATACGGGGGGATAACCTATTGGCCCTTGTGGGCGATGCCGTGGTGTCTCATCTCGGCAGGCTATTTCTTCCTGCGTTATTGGGGACAGAGTGCCGCGATCTTACATGAAGCCAGGCTGCAACGCGCGGAACGGTATGCCAGAGCCCTCAAGCCGATTGGAAAGGAAGCTTCCTATGAATTTTGCCGCAGGCTCACCTTCGCCACACTCATCGCAAGCCTATTGTTTGCAGTGTGCTTGCCCATCCTGCTGATGGACTTCTACCGTGTGACGTTCAAATTCTTCTGCGTCGTCTATGGATTTCTGCTCGTCGTGCACCTGATCCGAGTCGCCATCGCTCAAAATATTTCCGTCGCGCGGGCGGATGGGTAGAACGTCACTCGTCACTCGCCATTCTTCAACCTCTCGGAGTTGTACCTTTTCACTTCGATTGACGAATGGCGTTTGACGGATGACGCAGCCTAGTAAGGGCTAATTGAACTCCGCAGTTGCAGAAAGTGCAGAATGGCCGAGTGCGTGACGAGCCCGACGACCTGTCCCTCTTCCACGACGACAAGCCGATCCCATCCTTCCCGCGCCATGTGCTCCATGGCCTGAATCACCGGGACGTCCGGCGTCACCACCAGCGACGGTGAGAGCGGACGCATCACCTGCCCGACTCGCCGCCAGGGCCAAAGGGTCGTCGGCACGTTCTGGATTTCCATAACCGTGACCAGACCCACGAGTTGCCCTTCCTTCAAGACCGGAAATCCTCCATACCCATAAGGCCGGAAGTATTGATTCACCGCCTCATCCAGGGGGCAATTCTCGGGAATCGAGGTAACCGTCCGCACCATCAAGTCCCGAACTGGCACGGTCGCGAGCGATTGCCGCAGTGCGGCTTGACGACGACTCGCCAGCGCCGCAGCAAAGAGAAACATTCCGATGAAGATCACCCATGCGCCGTTTGACGCCGTAGAACCGCTCAACGCCCCGCTTAAAGCCCCGAAGACTACCACAATACCCACAAGCCCAAGCAGCACACCGAAGCCGAGGCCGACCATAGCCGCTTGCTTCGTGGCTCGATAGAAATCCCTCCCCCAGGCCCACAGCCCTGCACGCAAGACCCGCCCGCCATCCAACGGAAACCCTGGAATCAGGTTGAACAATCCGAGCTGTAAATTCACGATGCCGAGCAGGCTCCCGAGCATGATCAGCCCCTTCCATCCTCCCCTATTGCCAGTCGCCTCGGACATCTCGACGGCCCCCAGGCACAACCCACCGAGGAGGAAGCTTACAGCAGGACCTGCAATGGCGATCAGAAATTCTGCACGAGGAGTCGGGGCTTCCTTCCGCATATAGGCCACGCCGCCGAAAATGAACAGGGTGATCTGTTCGATCGGAATGCGATAGTGCAGTGCCACGTAGGAATGGCCGAGCTCGTGCAGCAACACGGAGAGGAACAAGAGGACGGCGGCGAATCCGCCCATCGCCCAATAGCGTTCTGGCGATAGGCCCGGCAGACTCTCCGGCAAATATCCGGTCGCTAGCGTCCACGTCACGAGGAGAAACACCAGAAACCACGAGGCATGGACACGAATGGGGATTCCCAACGCACGCCCGATTTCCCAGGAAGGTATTAGCATAAACGTACCGTAACAGCGGAATCCCTACCGGGTCAATTCATCTTCGTCCGGCTTCAGGTATACTACTCTCCATGTTCCGGCGATCCAACGCGTGGCTGCTCAGCGCACTACTCATGGTAAGCCTGACGTTCTCCTTTCCGACGGGGAGTCTGGCCCAAGTCATCAAGTCCGGTCCGCTCACCTGCCCCGGCCTTGCGCTGACATTTGACCTCTGCCCCGTCGGAAAGGGGCTAAGCTACGATCAGGGGCTGGTGGACTACCTGATCCGACACCAGATCCCTTCCACCTTCTTCATGTCCGGCAAATGGATGGCCAAACACAAGCAAGAAGTTGATCACCTGATTGGAATTGAATTCTTCGAGGTCGGGACCCATGGCGAGGTACACACCCATCTGCCAATGCACAATGCCGACGAGCAGCGCACGGAGATTCTCGGCCCGGTCCAGGTGCTCCGGGAGCACTATTCCCATGAGGCGACGTTGTTTCGTCCGCCGTATGGGGAATACGACGACGTGACCGTCGATGTGGTGAAGGCGCTTGGTCTTCGGTTCATCCAGTGGAGTATCGAATCCGGCGATCCGGACCCCAGCCTCTCGACAGAGCAGATTCTTACAAGAGTTGCAAGGCGCGTGAAGCCCGGCAGTATCATCGTGTTCCATGCGAACGGGAAGGGCAAACAGACCCGCCAGGTAATCGAACGGCTCACGATCGAAGTCCTTCCCCACAAGGGACTCAAGCCTATGACTGTCAGCGAGCTTTTGAACTGTAAGCTCCCCGCCCCATGACTGAACCGATGATCAGGGATATGACGCCAGACGATCGCGAGCCGGTCGTGCAACTCTTGGCCGAATCCGATCCCTGGAAGACACTCGGGTACACCAGCGGTGAGTGGGACCGACTTTTCTGCCCGCTTCCCCGAGGACGAGACGCTTACGTGGCAATGGTGGAGGGCAGGGTCGCAGGCATCGCGATCGTTCGTGAAAAGTTCTTACTGGGCGACTATTTAGAGCTGCTTGCAGTGGCGGCATGGGCGCGTGGCAAAGGGGTTGGGCGTAGGCTTCTGGAGCATATCGAACCGTTGGTCTTTGGAAGAACCAAGAACCTCTTCGCCTGCGTGTCCGATTTCAACGAACAGGCGCGGGCTTTCTACAAGAAGCACGGCTATCAAGAAATCGGCCCCATGCCGAACTTTCTGATCCCAGGCAGCGCCGAGTTGCTGCTGCGCAAGACCAAGGGACCGGCAAGGAAGAGCTGATAGCCTATAGCTAATGGTGAATGGCATGAGGAAGCGACAATGCGGCTTGCTTCCTCTCTTGCCATAAGCTATACGCCATCTGCTATAAGCTCTTATCAAAAGGCTAGCCATGAAGGTCAAGAAACTCCTCCATACACGCATGCGCGTCAGTGATTTGGATGAGACCATCCGGTTCTACACGACTGTGCTGGGCCTTGAGGTCATCGAGCGGAAAACGTCGCCTCGCGGGTCGCAGCTGGCATTCTTAAGAGTTCCCAACAGCGAGGAGCTGATTGAGCTGACCAGTTTTCCGCCGAGCGGACCAGTGGAGGTTCAGGAAGATCTCGTCCATCTCGCTTTCCAAGTTGAGAGCCTCGACGAGACCATCGCGTCACTCAATGCGAAGGGAGTCAAGGTCACGGATGGCCCAACACACAGCTCCTCCGGCAGCCGCTTCATCTTTATCGACGCCCCCGATGGTTACGAGATTGAACTCATCGAGCGGCCTCCAGGTGTGAAGATCGTGTAGAAGCAGAGTCATTGGTCAATGGTCATCAGTCATTAGATCAACCAGCACCAGCCGCTTCATCCCCACCTCCTCTCATTCCAATGACTATTGACCATTGCCGAGTGACACGTCTCCCCACCTATTGACCAGTGACCACTGACCAAGTACGCTCGCCACCGATTGATACTTGACCATTTACGCTACTTCACAGGGGGACTGGCATGAAGAACGGCTTTTTTCGGGGTCATGGCCTTGGCAACGACTACATCGTGATGGACCCCAAAGAGCTGACGTTCAAGCTGACGCCTTCCGCCATCAAGTCCTTGTGCGATCGAAACTGGGGACTGGGCAGCGACGGCATTCTGGCGCTCGTCCCGTCGAAGAACGCCCACTTCGGACTCCGCATTTTCAATCCGGACGGAAGCGAAGCGGAAAAATCAGGGAACGGGCTCCGCATCTTTGCGCGCTATCTCCACGCCACGGGCAAAACCAAGAAAAAACATTTTACCGTTGATACCAAAGGCGGGCT
>JBQTHY010000236.1:0-3578 GCA_052389395.1 Nitrospiraceae bacterium
ACATGTTCCAGGCCGGTCTTCCCTTTGGTGCCGACCACGATCAAGTCCATATCGTCGGTTTTCGCCGCAGCCAGGACCTCTTCGCTTGGAATACCAGTGGTGACGCTTGTGTGGACCGAGATCCCCCGCTTGGCTGCCCGCGCCTTCAGGTCAGTGAATCGCCTGCTCGCCTCCTTCATCAACTCGCCCATGTAGAGGCGATTCACGGGGTAGTTAGGATTTATCCCAGAAGGAAATTCCAACACACTTATTACCGTGAGCGTTGCCCCCCACGATGCGGCTAGGGAGCAAGCGTAGGCTTCTGCGCCCTCTGAGAACCGAGAGAAATCGGTGGCCAAGAGCATGCGTGGCCGGAGAACTGATTCGCTCACACAGCCTCCACACTCAGCAAGAGCAACTCCCCCCTCATAGTAGGATGGATCGAGCATCGAAACTCATACCGGCCGGGTCGAGACATGTCAAAGCGAAGGGCCGCGTTCTGCTTTGGATCAAGAAACACACCACCCACCCCTCGGCCGTAGACAATTACGCCGTCCTTTTCAACCTTTGTCAGAAGCCCCTCAAACATCGTCGAACCAAAATCGTGCCGTTCGGCATCCTCGTTCCGGACTTTGATCACCGTGGGAAACCCGAGACGTAACGTCCCCTGCTTCGTCACAAACCTATAATCCTTGATCGTCACTTCAACCACCTGTTCAGATTGCGCAAAAAGAGACTCTCCCTCGTTCCATCCCACAGTCAACATCAATCCGAGCATCAGGCACCACGCCCACGGTCGATCACTCAGCATGGCCTCACCTCCCTTTTAATCAAGTCGACTTCTGTTGAACGGCATAAGCTGGAAGCGGAACGGTCAACACGGGACAGCCCGCGGTACGAACGACCTTTTCCGCGGTGCTTCCGAAGAAGATCTTGTCGACGCTTCCGGATCGTCCACCGTAACTTCCCATCACGACCAGATCGACTTTTTCCATGCGCGCCGTCTTGGCGATCTGGGCGAACGGCGCGCCCTCCACTATCATGCGCGTGAGGGCCAGATCCTTTGCCTCCTTCGACTCCAGCAATCGTCGCACATTCAGCCGGGCGTGATGGCGGAGCCGCCTCCGTTGAGCGGCGGCATTGGACGGAACGGCCAACAACCCCAAGCGATTGAACGCGGCAAGGGCGCTCGTGTCGATCACGTGCAACACCAGCATGCTCGACCCGCACAGGCGCGCCAGCTGACACGAAATCCGGAACGCCTCTTCCGAACAAGGAGAGAAATCGACTGGAACGAGGATTGTCTTAAAGAGACCAGTGTCTTGCCCCATGCGTAGCCCTCCGAGCCGTGAGTGGAGCAAGGGCGGTGCCACTAACGAAGAGCTGGTGGCTGATGGCTGATGGCTTGGAGAAACCACGTGTTTCCCATACTGGCTCTCGCCATCGGCTATCGGCCATACGCTCCGTCTCCAGCAGGAGGGGATCTCTGCTACAGTGGTCATTCGCCCGCTGTAGCAGAAGGCGTCAGACGACTCGAAGTGTGGAAGGGTCAATGGTGGGGAGTGAAGCGTAACAAAAGGCGCCGCCTGATGAATACCTTCTGTGTGTGACGGCTCGCATTTCACGTCTCCGATGGCACTGGACTTGCTCAGCAAACTCTTTGGCAAGGAACGAGATGGATGACGCGCGCACAGCGGATACTTCTTGGAGCAATCGGGTTGGGCCTGGCGATCGTGATCTACCTGATCTTCTTCTGCCCGACAGACTGTCAGTGAGGTGTCGACCGAAGGAAATGAGATGGCGACTGCCGCAGAGTTGATGACCGTGGACATCCCCCGGGGCGACGGACACCACACGGTCGGCGACATGCTGGCCACGCTTCGACGCCATACTTGGGACGAAGTGGGTCATGTCTACCTGGTTGATGATCAGGCCGCACTCGTCGGCCAGGTTCCGATCGAACGGCTCCTCCAAGCGAAGGAGAGTACCTCCTTGGCCGAATTGAAAGGCATCCCTCCGATCGAGGTGCTCCCCGGTGAGGCCGCCGAGATGGTGGCGCTGCGCGCCGTCGAGCGCCATGACGCGGATGTCGCCGTCATCGACGGCCGCCGCCGGTTGTTAGGCGCTATTCCTATCGGACGACTCCTGGCCTTGCTGCACGATGAACATGTGGACAACTTTCTCCGAATGGGGGGCGTGAGCCGGGTGGGCCTTCAGCCGTCCACGAGGCATCAGACGCTCACCGCCGTGGGGACACGGATGCCTTGGTTACTGCTCGGACTTGCAGGAGGGTTCTTGGCTGGAGGTGTGGCCTCAGCCTTCGAAGTGGCGCTGAAGCGCGAAGTGGCGCTCGCGTTCTTCCTTCCCCTGGTCGTGTACATGGCCGACGCCGTCGGGACGCAAACCGAAACAGTCTTGGTTCGCCGTTTAGCTTACGGCGAAGTCGCGCTCTGGCCGCAACTGACGCAAGAAGCGTTGATTGGCGCTTCCATCGGAGCGATCGTCGCAGTCGTAGCAGCCGGCGGGCTGTGGTTCTGGAACGGACATCCTAGCTTAGCGATGGTGGTGGGAGCCTCGCTGGGGGTTACGGCCATCGTGGCCACCGTCATGGCCAGTCTTCTCCCGTTGGGCCTGTTACGGCTAGGAGCCGATCCCGCCCTGGCCAGCGGACCCGTGGCCACCGTTGTCCAAGACATTGTGAGCGTGGGGATTTACCTGATGATCGCAACTGTCCTGCTACCGGTATGACAAGTTATGACAAGAGTGAACGACTCGACAACGAGAAGGAGGCGCGTATGAAAATCTTGCTTGCCGTCAACGGCTCCGACCAATCGTATGAAGCGGCCCGTTCCCTTCAGTATGTGGCTCGTGCGGAGGAACTGCACATCGTGCACGTGCTCGATGTTCCGACCCGACCCTATCCGACGATGTATCCGGAACAGGTGCAAGACATGTATGAGTCAGTCGAGCGAAACATGCGTGAAGATGCCACCCGTCTCGTGGATCGCATCGTCTCGCTCCTCCCGAGGGACACAGGCCCCGTCACGAAACATTTGATCGCCGGATCCCCGGCAGACCTGGTCATCACGTTGGCCGAACAACAGAAGGTGGACTTGATTGTGCTCGGCACCCGAGGCCTCGGCCCGATCAAAGAACGACTCGTCGGGAGCGTCGCCCATCGTGTGTTGACGTTCGCGCCCGGCGCGAAACTGATCCTCCCCTGTCCATTGAAAGCGTTGAAGCAGATCCTGCTCCCCTTGCAGGGGACCTACGATACGGACCCTGCCCTACGCTTTCTGCAGAAGAAACCGTTTCGCGACACAGCCGCAATCACCCTCTTCACGGTACTCCCGCAAAACAGACCGCTCTGGCCGGTGGGCGCCACCGTGGCTGAGCAGATGGAAAGTCAAGCGCTCCGTGATGCGGAAGATTTCCTCAAGGAGACAGCCGCCAAGCTTGGCCAGATGGGCTACCAAACCCAGGTGGCCGCTGCGCTGGGGACCCCAGTTGAGGGGATTCTGCAGAAAGCCAGGGCGCTAAGTGCCGACCTCATTCTCACGGGGAGCCGTGGACGCCAGGGCGTGACGCGCGTGGTGCTA
>JBQTHY010000237.1:0-10729 GCA_052389395.1 Nitrospiraceae bacterium
CGAGGTGTTGTTTGGCGAGGCCGACAAGCTTTTCAAATCCTGCGCTATCCTTAATTGCCATATCCGACAGCACCTTCCGATCCAGCAACACGTTCGCCTTCTTGAGCGCATTGACAAATCGGCTATAGGTCAGGCCGTGGTTCCTAACTGCGGCGCTGATGCGCGCGATCCACAGTTGCCGGAAATCCCGTTTTCTGTTTTTTCGGCCGGTATAGGCGTAGGCCTGACCTTTCTCCACGCTCTCTACCGCGGAACGGAACAGCCGGCTTCTTCCTCCATACTGCCCCTTGGCAAGCTTCAGCCGCTTGTTTCTTCGATGTCTGGTTTTTGGACCGCCTTTCACGCGAGGCATGATTCAATACTCCTCCTGCATTAAGTAAGAGTTCATTCTGTTTGGGGCTATTTATACGGGAGCAGCCGATTCAAAGACAAGGTGGCTGTGGCGTCCACGACCTCGGTGCCGCTCAAGCGGCGCTTGTGGTCGCGTTTTTTATGACTGAGCAGGTGTCGCTTACCCGCCTTGCGTCGGACGATCTTCCCGCTCCCGGTTCTTGTAAAACGCTTGCTGGCGCCTTTGTGCGATTTAACTTTCATGGGGTAGAATCCTTTGGTTGATCGATCACCGTCTTACGTTTATCAACTCTTCGGAGCCACGATCATGATCAAGCTCCGTCCTTCCATGCGCGGGGCGTATTCGATCGTGCCGGCTTCGGCTAGTTGTTCGATCACGGAATTCATCACTGCGCGGCCCATCTCTTGATTGGCCATTTCCCGTCCCCGATAGGTGAGGGTAACCTTGGTCTTGTTGCCCTCGTCCAAGAAGCTCTTAATCTGCCGGATCTTGATTTCCAGGTCATGCTTATCCGTCCGCGGCCGCAACTTAATTTCCTTCACATGAGTGGACTTTTGATGGCGCCGACTCTGATGCTCCTTTTTACTGAGCTCATACTTGTACTTCCCGTAGTCCATAATCCTACAGACCGGAGGCCCGGAGGTGGGAGCCACTTCGACCAAGTCATATCCGCTCTCCTGTGCTTGACGGAAGGCATCTGCTGTCGGAAGGATACCGAGCTGTTCGCCATCTGGACCAATCACCCGTACTTCCCGGACCCGAATCTCACGATTCACGCGCAGTTTGGGAACGATAGGCCACCTCTCAGTTTGTATGTTGACTTTCTTCCTGTGGATGCAAGGTCTCTGTTCGTAAGAGATCCAACATTCCGGCCACCGTCATGCTTCCGAGATTCGAGCCGCTTCGGCCTCTGACCGACACGGTTGCTCCTTGTACTTCGCGATCCCCAACCACCAGCATGAACGGGACCTTGGCTTTTTCCGCCTCTCGGATCTTGAACCCGATCTTTTCACCTCGAAGATCAGCTTCAGCGCGAAAACCAGCCGACTTTAATTGAGCGACGACGGCTGCCACGTAGTCCCGCTGACTATCCGTAATATTCATGACCATGGCTTGTACCGGTGCCAGCCAGGTCGGGAATGCCCCGCCGTAATGTTCGATCAGAATTCCGAAGAAACGCTCGATCGATCCCATCAGAGCCCGATGGATCATGATGGGCTGATGGGCCTTGCCGTCCTCACCGGTGTACCTCAATTCGAACCGCTCCGGATTATTGAAATCAACCTGGACCGTGGAACATTGCCAGGACCGGCCCAGCGCATCTTTGATCTTCACGTCGATCTTGGGGCCGTAGAACGCGCCGCCTCCGGGGTCCAAAGAAAAGGCGATGGGGCGACTTCTCAAGGCTGCTTCCAATGCACTCGTGGCAAGCGTCCAATGCTCATCGGCACCTACCGATTCCTTCGGCCTTGTGGAAAGAACCACTTCGAATTCATTGAACCCAAACCTGCGCAAGATGAAGAAGGTAAAATCCAACACGCGACCGACTTCCGTTTCCAGCTGGTCCGGCCGGCAGAACAAATGCGCATCATCCTGGGTAAAGCCCCGCACGCGCAATAGCCCGTGGAGGACCCCGGTCCGTTCGTATCGATAGACCGTCCCTAGTTCGCCATAGCGAATGGGCAGGTCCCGGTAGCTGCGCAGATGGGACTTATAAATCATGATGTGGTAGGGGCAGTTCATCGGCTTGAGCTGGTACTCACTGCCCTCCAGCTTCATCGAGGCGAACATGTTTTCTCGGTAGTAGTCGACGTGTCCGCTTTTTTTCCAGAGGTCGAGGCGCGCAATATGCGGGGAGTAGACAAGGTCATACCCCTCTTTGAGGTGTTGTTCTCGCCAGAAGTTCTCGATCAAGAGGCGGATAACCGCCCCTTTTGGATGCCAAAGCACCAAACCGGGGCCGATCTCGTCTTGAATCGTAATCAGATCCAGTTCTTTCCCTACTTTCCTATGATCGCGCCGCTTGATCTCTTCCAGACGGGCGAGGTGTGCATCCAGCTCAGCTTTGGTCGGAAAGGACGTCCCATAGATCCGCTGCAACATCGGGTTGCGCTCGTCGCCGCGCCAGTAAGCCCCGGCTGTATTGAGTAACTTGAAGGCGCCGACACGGCCGGTGGCTGGGAGATGAGGGCCTCGGCAGAGGTCGACGAAGTCACCTTGCATGTAAGTAGAGATCGGCTCACCATCAGGGAAGCCTTGAATCAGCTCCACCTTGTAGTCTTCCCCGCGTGCCTTAAAAAACTCGATCGCTTCTTGTTTCGAAAATTCCTGTCTTGTAATCGTGAGATTGCGTTTAATAATGTCGGCGGCGCGGGCTTCAATTTTCTCCAAGTCTTCCGGTGCGAAAGCACGCTCAAACGCGAAGTCGTAGAAAAAACTATCTTCCAACGCCGGACCAATCGTCAGCTGAGCAGACGGAAAAAGCTCCTTCACCGCCTGAGCCATGATGTGGGTACTCGTATGCCGGTATACTTCTCGGCCTTCAGCACTGTCAAACCGGAGGGGTTCGACAACGGCATCCTCTGATAAAGGCCGCGAGAGATCCACAACAGTCCCGTTGACTCTTGCTGCAAAAACGTCATGACTCAGGACAACCCCCAGTTCGGATAGAGCAGCACCAACCGTCTGCCCGGCGCGGACATCTCCAGTGGACCCGCCTTTTATCGTGATCTTCATCGACCGTACGAATTCCTGAAGCACAAAAAACAGCAAAGGCACCCCGCCTCCAAAAGGCAAACGAGTGCCTACGGCCGAGTGGTAGGCGCGGACGGTCTTGAACCGTCGACCTCTACCGTGTCAAGGTAGCGCTCTCCCCCTGAGCTACGCGCCTATCGTCCGGGCGCGCATGCTATTATAGCCTCGCCCACACTGTCAAGAAAAGCAAAAGAGAAGGAGGCATCCTCCCAGCAGGGTGAAAGGCGCCTCCTTCTCTTTCTAGTACGCTTCCGACAATCGGGAATTACCTAACGGCCGACCGGAGCTCCTTCCCGGCAGAAAATTTCGGCACTTTGGCCGCGGGAATTCGGAGTGCTTCTCCAGTCCTTGGATTTCTCCCCATCCGGGCCTTGCGCTTCGAGATCGTAAAGGTTCCAAAGTTGACGAGGGAGACGCGCTGCCCCCTCTTCAGCGAGGACTTGACTGCCCCAGTAAAGGCCTGAAGGGCTGTACCAGCGGCGACCTTTGTAATCCCGGCTGACGCGGCCATTTTCGCGATGAGTTCTTCCTTTGTCATCTCGTCCCTCCTTGATGAGTTGTGAGAAATTCGCCCAGGTTGACTCCCTTGTAAACACAGGCACCGGAGCCCTACGCAGTACGACTGCTTTGAGCTCTTGCTTTCTTCAAAGGAATACGGAGAGCGACAATTTTTTTCCGTAACGTATTCCGGTTCAGTCCTAACAGCTCGGCCGCTTGGATCTGATTTCCCTGAGTTTCACGAAGCACAGAAGCGATTAATGGGCGCTCCACGGCAGAAATGAGGATCGGATGCAGGTTCTTAGCCGATCCATTCCTCATACCCTTGACGAAATCGCCCATCTTCATCTCCAAGTAACCTTCGAGTGAGGCTTCACGAGTTTTGCCTTGATGCGGTTGCCCATACGGTTGATTGTTGAGTTGCATCATTTTCGCAGTCCTTCTCAGAACTGCTCGAGAGCCTGTTATGACTAAGGTTCGCGAAAGGTCGATTTCATTTGGAAGTGTAATGACCCTCTCATGACCACCCCGAGATTCGACCACCACTGCGTCAAACTGATGTCTTCGGGAGTCTTTCTGGAAAGCCGCTCCATCTCGTGCGATCGTCATAGACGCATCCCTGAAGACTTGTTTCACCTGAGCCTGTAGGTCTGCATCTGCAGAAAGCAGGAGGATCGTGAACACGGAAGAAGGCACCGGCATGAAGGCACCACGCGAAGAAGTGGGGCGCATTATTGCCCAGGGCGAAAACTATGTCAATCAGATTTTTGAGACATCAGGCGTCTAGCAGGCTCCCCGTATGCCTTTCCGGTCGATATCGAATTATTCGAGTTGAGTAATCGAAGGGAATTCATCCGTGGTTCCTTCATCGTAAACGAAGGACGGATCTTTAGAACTTCATCTGAATCTGCTGCGACCTCCGACATCAAGAGAATAGGAGTTTCACTTGCCTTGAGCTCTGTCTCGTGGGTGGCGCAGTTGAGAGATCCATCGGAACATCTTGCAATTGACTCCCCCTTGACAGCTCACTAGACGGGAAGGTATAAGGTAGATAGTATGCTATCATTCCTACCGGAATAATCAAGAATGAAGGTATCCCAGCGTATAACTTACGGAATTATGGCGGCTGTTGATCTCGCTATGAATGCGAAAGAAGTCCCGATTCAAGCGCGAGCGATTGCAAGGCGACAAGCTATTCCTGTTCGGTTTTTGGAACAGGTGCTCAATACGATGAAGAAAGCCGGTCTGGTTGGCAGCTTTCGTGGCGCGCAGGGAGGATACATGTTGCTGAAGGAGCCATCTGCGCTCTCCATCGCCGACATCTTCGAGGCGTTGGATGGGCCGGTGTTCCATCGCGCCTTACAAGACCGGCCGGTAATGATGAGGCGCTTGTCGGTCCAGGAGCTTTTGCTTGGGAACGTGTGGGAGCAAGTTGGGATGGCCGAGCGTGAGGTACTGAAACGGACCACAATCGACCAGTTGGCAGGACGTCAACGGGCCATTGAAGCACAACGCAATCCCATGTATCACATCTGAGACGATGGTCATCGCGGTGCAATACGACTTCCTGCCCTCGCAGGATCTAGATTAGGAGACTCCTGCCATGAGTTCACAACAACCACTCGCAGTACCAGCGATCAAGACAAGTCCCATCCCTCTGGCCATTGCCGAAGAGATCGAAACATTCGAGGCAGAAGCCATGCGCATGTTGGCCGGCGAGGTTTCCAACGATCTCTTCAAGCCATTCCGGCTGCAATATGGGATTTACGGCCAGCGTCAGGGCGGTGTGCAGATGGTGCGGATCAAGATTCCCTTTGGCGGCCTCTCGGCGAACCAGTTCCGTCGCATAGCGGAACTGGCCGACCGCTATGCCACGGGAGTCGGCCATGTCACCACACGCCAGGATATTCAACTGCACTTCGTCGACTTAAAGGATGTCCCGACGATCATGCGAGGCCTTGCGGAAGTGGGTCTCACCACCAGGGAAGCTTGCGCCAATACCGTTCGCAACGTGACGGCATGCCATCTTGCAGGAGTGTGCCAAGGAGAAGTTTTCGATGTCACCCCCTACGCGAAAACTGTCGCATACCATCTCCTGCGCAACCCGCTCAATCAGAGCTTGCCACGGAAATTTAAAATCGCTTTCTCGGGATGCAGACACGACTGTGCGCTGACACCGATTCACGATATTGGTCTGTTAGCGACAAAAGGGACGGACGGCACGATCGGCTTTCGTATGGTAGTAGGCGGTGGCCTCGGCTCTGCCCCCCGGATTGCACAACTCCTCCGCGACTTCACGCCGATCGACGAACTGATCCCGAGCATCGAAGCCGTGATCAAAGTCTTTGATACGCTCGGGAACCGGAAAAACCGCCACAAAGCCCGGATGAAGTTTGTCATCGAGAAGTTGGGGTTCGAAGAGTTCAAGCGCCGTTGGGAAGACGCGTACACCTCCATGGGCTATGCCCGTCCAAAGAACGGACCCGTCACATTGCTTGAACACCAGGATGATCCACCGCCCCTCCTCATGCCCACTCGTCATGACTCCGCAGGGGAAACTCGCAATGGAAACGGCGGTCCCAATGGAGACGGCCATGAGACGCCGTTCCAAATGTGGAAACGGACTAATGTGGTCACACAGAAGCAGGCCGGCTACGTGACGGCGGCGATCAAGCTCTTCATGGGAGATATCACGTCCGAACAGATGGTTTTTGTGGCCGATCTCGCCGATCGGTACTCCAACGGAAACATCCGCACCACGATCAACCAGAACGTTGTGATCCGCTGGGTTTCAGCCACGGAGGTTGAAGCGCTCTATGACGATCTGACCTCGCACGGGTTGGCGGATCCTGGAGCCGAACTTGTCGAAGACATCATTGCATGCCCCGGAACCGACACCTGTGGTCTGGGAATTACCTCATCGAAGGGCTTGGCACGAGCATTGGCGGAAGTGTTCCCGGCCGGGAAAGTTCCTGCAGATCTTCATGATGCAAACGTGAAGATCAGCGGTTGCCACAATGCTTGCGCCCAACACCACATCGCGACCATCGGATTGCATGGTGTTGGCAAGCGCGTCGGCGACCACGTTGCGCCCCATTATGAGCTTCACCTCGGCGGTGCAGTAAACGGGACCGCCAAGATTGGACAAATGACAGTGAAGTTACCGGCGAAATCGGTGCCGGCAGCAATCTCGCATCTCATTGAGGTGTACCGGCGAGACCGTCAGACAAATGAGGGACTCCAGGCTTTTATTACACGGATGGGCAAGAACAAACTCAAAGATGTGTTGATCCCCTATACCATCATCCCCTCGTATCAGGATGACCCCACTTTTTATTACGACTGGGAGGGAGAAGAGGAGTTCGCGCTCGAAGACCTCGGACCGGGTGAATGCGCTGGGGGAGCACTCGAGATGATCGAGAACGGCATTCTTGAAGCCGATCAGGAACTCTATCAAGCGAAACTCCTCGTGGACAAACATCAGTACTCTGTCTCGGTCAATAAGTCGTATCGCGCCGTATTGGCAGCCGCAAAGGCATTACTGGTTACCGAAGGGCTTGATCCGTCGACCGACGCAGAGATTTTTCTGGAATTTGAGCGTCGGCTGGCCCACCAGGGCGTCGTCCCTCCTACCTACCGGGAACTCGGCAAACAGGTAGGCGATCTGGGGCCAAAGGAAACCACCGCCGAGTCCGCCCGCGCGAAGATGGCTTTTGCGAAGGGATTTGTCGATGCCTGCCGTGCTGCGACGGAACACATGGGCAAAGATCTCAAACTCGAGCCGGTTGCGGAAGCCGAATCTCCAGCCGCGGGTGTGATCACGATGCCGTCGTCTAGCGAAGCGCCCTCAGCTTCAGCCGCTCCAACGCCGACGAGGGTGCCGGTCTACGATCTGCGCGGCGTGGCTTGCCCTCTGAACTATGTAAAGACCAAGCTCAAACTGGAGATGATGGAAACAGGTGAACAGTTGGAAGTGTGGCTTGACGCGGGTGAGCCGATCAGGAACGTCCCCATGAGTCTTAAGAACGACGGGCATAAAGTCCTGTTAGAGGAGGCGCTTGAGCCAGCAGCCGCGCACTACCGTATCTTAGTTGAGAAGGTCGAAGGGTAAGGAAAGAATTGGATTGACCATGGCCGTGAACGGAAGCTCAGAATTGATTGCTGAACTCAAGCTGTTGAGCGATTCGTTCGAGTCGAAGCAGCCCCAAGACGTACTGTCTGCAGCGCTTGAGCGCTATGCACCGAAGATCGTGGTCGCCTGCAGCTTTGGGGCGGAGGATGTCGTGCTCGTGGACATGGTGCATCGCATCAATCCATCCGTGCCGCTGTTGTACCTCGATACCGATTTTTTGTTTCCGGAGACCTATGCCACGCGGGATTGCATCATTCAACAATACGATCTGAAGCCCTCCCAGGTGCTACAGGTCAAGTCGCTGCTCACCCCTGAGCGTCAAGCCGAACAGCATGGGGAGGCCTTGTGGTCCAGAGAACCTGATCGCTGCTGCCAGCTGCGAAAAATTGAGCCGCTGACTCGCGCGCTCAAGGGCTTCAGTGCATGGATCACGGGGATCAGGCGGGATCAGGCGCCGTCAAGAGCGCATGCGGGCTTAATCGAATGGGACCAGAAGTTCGAGCTGGTGAAGGTCAACCCCTTGGCTCGGTGGAGCTGGGCCGATGTATGGACCTATATCCGTATTTATGACGTGCCCTACAATCCGCTCCACGATCGGAACTATCCCAGCATCGGCTGCACCCATTGCACGGCGCCTGTTGCGCCCGGTGACGATCCACGGGCGGGTCGCTGGAAGAACTTCTCAAAAACCGAATGTGGGTTACACAGGCCCTGACATGCCGATTCAAGACATCATCGCCAAAATCGCGAAGGGACCAAAGGTCTCAAAAGACCTGACCTGGGAAGAATCGAAGCAGGCCATGAAGGCGCTGATTGAAGGCGCTGCCACTCCGGTTCAGGTGGGGGCGTTTCTCATTGCGATGCGGTTCAAGACAGAATCGGTGACGGAGCTGGCTGCCTTGACGGCGGCTGCCCGGCAATATGTGCCGCCTCTTCCAGTCTCCCGAGAGTTGGCGCTTGTCGATGTGCCGAGCTATGCCGGCAAGCAGGAAACTTTTCATGCACTCATCGCTGCTTCGATCGTTGCAGCGGCGGCCGGCGCTTCGGTCTTACTGCATGGCTACGACGGCACCCCGGGTCGGCTCGGCAGCGCAGCGGTTCTGAAAGCCATGGGGATACCGATCGACTCCGAGTCCAACGTGGTCGCCGAGGAGTTGACCAAGAAGGGGTTTGCATACTTGGACATCGGTCTCTACCACCCGCCGATTTATCGATTTCTGGAGATGCGCCAGGAGTTGGGCGTGCGGAATGTCTTCCACCCGGTGGCTCGCCTTCTCAATCCGGCCCGGGCTACAGCCCAGGTCGTCGGCCTGTCACATCCCCCCCACTTCGAGAAAACGGCCGAAGCCTTGCGTATGCTGGGGTGTCCACGAGGTCTGGTCATCCGCGGCGTCGAGGGCGAACCAGAATTGTCCGTGACCGCTGCAACCAGAGTGCTCGAGTTGCGTGATGAGCGCATCACCCCTCTCGGTGTGACCCCCAAGGATTTTGGATTACCGTTCGGTTCATCCAGGGAGATGGCGGGTTTCCCGCCTGGGCAAGAGGAGAAACAAGCGGATCTGCTCCGACGCATCTTGCAGGACCAGGTGCAGGGTGGACAAAAGGACTGGGTGCTCATCAACGCATCGATGTTGCTCTATGCGGCCGGGAAAGGCGCTTCCCTCACGGCCTGTATGCCGGCGGCACGGGCGGCTATTGAGGGAGGGGCGGCAGCACGCAAACTGGACGAACTCGCAACAGATGGAGAACCGGCTGTTGTGGCTTCTGCCAAACTGTGAGTGATGAGTCATGAGTGTCGAGTTGATGACCGGAAACTCAAAACTGAGAACTGAAAGCTAAAAACTCGATTATGAAGCATCTTCGTCAGCTGGAAGATCAAAGCGTCTACATTCTCAGGGAAGCGTACAAACATTTTGACAACCTCGCTATGCTTTGGTCGATGGGGAAAGACTCGACCGTGCTGCTCTGGCTTGCGCGCAAAGCTTTCTTCGGGCATGTCCCGTTTCCGCTCTTGCATGTCGATACAAGCTATAAGATCCCGGCCATGATCGAGTATCGCGACCGATTGGCCCGCGAATGGCGGCTCGATCTCGTCGTCGGCCAGAATAAAGAAGCACTTGCCGCCGGCATGAACCATACGATGGGCCGCGTAGCCTGCTGCACCGCGCTAAAGACGAACGGCCTCAAGCAGTTGATTGAACAGAAGGGTTATACGGGTATCATCCTCGGCGTCAGGGCAGATGAAGAAGGCACCAGGGCGAAGGAGCGGTATTTTTCTCCCCGCGATAAACATGGTGACTGGGATTTTCGAGATCAGCCGCCGGAACTCTGGGATCAATACAAGACGACGTTCCCTCCGGGCACGCACATTCGCATCCATCCTTTGCTGGATTGGACCGAGATCAACATTTGGGAATACATAAGACTCGAGAATATTCCGTTCATCGATCTCTATCTCGACCAGGGTGACGGGACACGCTATCGCAGTTTGGGATGCGCCCCTTGCACATTTCCAATCAAGTCCACAGCCAAGTCTGTGGACGACATCATCGATGAACTGCGCCAAACCACGGTGGCAGAACGGTCGGGCCGCGCACAGGATGAAGGTCGGGGGATGGAATTGCTCCGAAAGGATGGATACATGTGAGAGGAACGATGCGGCGCGAGACTGGCAAGAGGGGCGAGACGGGCGGGACTGGCGAGAAACGCGGGAAAGGCACTTTCCCACGTCGCGCCTGTCTCGCACGTCGTGCGCATCGCGCAGGATTACGGTCGCGCCTGTCTCGCACGTCCCGCAGACGTGCGTTCAGCACTCTGTAAAGCCATGACGGCGAAGATGCAGGCGCCAACAATTACGAGATCGAACGAGACGATGAGCATTGTCATTGTCGGGCATGTCGATCATGGCAAGTCCACCCTGCTCGGACGGCTCTACGCGGACACCGGCTCTTTGCCGGACGGCAAGCTGGAGAAGGTACAGGCGATATGCCGCC
>JBQTHY010000238.1:0-3387 GCA_052389395.1 Nitrospiraceae bacterium
AAGGCGTCAGGTTGCAAGATGATAAGTAGTAAGAAGTTGAAAGTTAGAAAGTTCTAAAGTTGCAACTTTAGAAAGTTCTCCAAGATAGCACCTTCAGGAACTTCAATGTTCGACCTTATAACTTTTGAACTTTCAACTTTTAAACTTGTAACTTTCTAAGTTGTCTCGAATGACCCATGACGACTGACAAAAGGAGAACCATGCGAATCGGCTACGGCTACGATGTACATCCACTGGGGCCTGGACGAAAACTGATTCTAGGTGGAGTGGAGATTCCGCATAGCAAAGGGCTCGTAGGCCATTCGGATTCTGACGTGTTGGTGCATGCTGTGTGCGATGCCCTGCTCGGCGCGATGGGGGAGGGCGATTTGGGACGACACTATCCCAGTTCCGATCAGCGGTACAAGGATATCTCCAGCCTTCAGTTGCTCGAAGACGTGGCCGCCAAACTAAGAACAAAAGGCTATCGAGTCGGCAATGTGGATACGGTTATCGTAGCTCAGGCTCCGCGGCTTGACCGACATCTCGCGGCCATGGGAAAGAAGCTGGCGGAAACCCTAGGAGTCGAGGTCGGTCTCGTGAGCGTAAAGGTGAAGAGCGGGGAAGGGTTGGATGCAGTGGGCAAAGAAGAAGGCATGATCGCCCATGCGGTGTGTGTGATAGAACCAGTCTGAAAGTCGGAAAGTCGCAGGTCGTCAAGTCGAAGGATGAGCCGGTGGTGAAGATCGAGAAATTTGAAGATATCAAGGCATGGCAAACGGCGAGGGATCTGATCTCAGCTGTGTATCGAGTCAGTGGTAAAGGGAAATTCGGGAAGGATTTCGGGCTTCGCGATCAGATTCGGCGAGCGTCAGTGTCAATAATGTCCAACATAGCCGAGGGGTTCGAGCGGTGCTCTGATAAAGAGTTTCATCGCTTTCTCTATATCGTCAAAGGTTCTGCAGGTGAAGTAAGGAGTCACCTGTTCGTGGCCCTGGATTTGGGCTACGTGACGACCGATGAATTTCATGACCTCCGTTCGAGGGCTGAGGAAGCGTCGAAGGCGCTGTCCGGGTTTATCAGCTACTTGGCTCCCAAGGGGCCGATGTGATGTAATAATTTGTGTGGCTTGATGACACGACGACTTGACGACTTTCTGACTTGAAGACCATCCCGCATGTTTAGCACCATCAAAGCAGACTTAAAAGCGGTGTTCGATCGGGACCCGGCCGCGACCAGCTGGCTGGAGGTTATCTTCACCTATTCCGGGTTCCATGCCCTGCTAGCCCATCGCATCTCGCACTGGCTGAACTCCTATGGCGTGCCGTTCTTCCCGCGTCTTATTTCACAACTCGCGCGGTGGTTCACCGGGATCGAAATTCATCCTGCAGCCAAGATCGGGACAGGATTTTTCATCGACCATGGAATGGGCGTCGTGATCGGCGAGACAACCGAAATCGGGGACTACGTCACGCTCTTTCAAGGGGTCACGCTCGGCGGCACTGGGAAAGAGCGAGGCAAGCGGCATCCGACACTGGGCAATCACGTCGTTGTCGGCGCCGGGGCTAAGATCCTGGGAGGCATCAAGATCGGCGACAACGTAAAGATCGGGGCCAATTCCGTCGTCTTGAAGAACGTTCCTGCCAACTCGACAGTCATCGGCGTGCCGGCTCGCATCATCAAGAGTCAGGGTGAGCGCATGCCTGACGCTACCATGGATCACGGGGACCTACCCGACCCCATCAACGATCGATTCCTCGCTCTTGAACAGGAATTAATTGACCTTCGCAAAAAGCTTGAGAATACTGATCCGCAACTACCTTTCTAGCCTTTTCTCTCATCCAATAGAGGCACACTCCTCACTTCGGTTCCACTCCAGCCAGGCTTCTTCTTACTGATCTCCTTCGTTCCGAGTTGTCGCTCCTTCCTTCGCCCACCCCTATTCTCTCGCCTGTTCGTTACAAACCGTGCGGAACGCCTAGGAATCAGCACCGGCCAATACAGCGGGTGGTTCGTAGTCGACGCGCACGAGAAAAAGCCCTTGTGGAGGAGCGGTCTTGCCGGCGGCTGAACGGTCGCGTGAGTTGAGGATCATCCTAAGGCTGTCTGGTGATCGTTTGTCCAAGCCGACTTCCACGAGTGTCCCGACGATCGAGCGCACCATCTGCTTCAAAAAACGGTCGGCGTAAACTTCGATGCGTAAGAGCGCTCCTTGGCGAAAGACGGTCAGTCGTTGAATGTGACAGATGGGATCATCGTTTTCCGTCGGTTGGGTTTCGAACGAGGAAAAATCATGCGAGCCAATCAGGACCATCGCGGCCTGATTCATCGCAGCATCGTCCAGTGCCTTATGGACATGCCAACAGTAGTGGCGATCAACGACCGGACGGTCGGGCCGATTGAGAATGCGATACTCATAGAGCTTACCCTTAGCCGAGTGCCGAGCGTGGAAGTTCTCCGGCATGATGGCGGCTGATCGCACAGCGATGGTTTCCGGCAGGTGGGCGTTGAGCGCCCTCGTCCATTCGCGCGGCGACATGTCACGGTCAGTGCGAAAGCTCGCGACCTGACCGAGGGCATGGACTCCCGCATCGGTCCGCCCCGCGCCCATGACCGACACCTTCGCTTGCGTGACGTCCTCAATCGCAGTTTCTACAGCCTCCTGGATCGTGGGTTGGTTGAGCTGACGTTGCCATCCCGCAAAGGTGGTACCGTCGTATTCGAGGATGAGCTTGATGGTGGGCATGAGCTTCGTCGCCGAATAGTGCTTAGCGAACGATCACTGGAGAGTCGATTTGTTGTTGGCGAGGAACGATTGGACTCCCTGGAAGAGAGATTGGGCGACATGCCGGATGAAGGTGGGCTTGCGGAGCAGATCCTCTTCGGCGGGGTTAGAAATGTAGGCAATCTCCGCCAGGATGCTCGGCATGCTCGTAAATCTCAAGACGTAGAACGGAGCGGTCTTCACACCATGGTCGTTCACCGCATAGTGGCCGTTCATATGGGCGACCATCGCCTCTTTGGCGGTCCAGGCCAGTTCTAGGGATGCTTCAGTCTTTTTCGTCGTCAAGAGGTCAGCCACGAGGTATTCCCATCCGACACCGGTGCTGTTGAGGGGGGTGCCGTTTTCACGCGCAGCGACCTCAAGAGCTCGCTGATCCTTTGCTTCTCCAAAGTGATAAATCTCAATGCCTTTCACCTGTCGGGAGGGGTGCGAATTCACGTGAATTGAGACGAAGAGATCGGCTTCGTTGCTGTTGGCAAATTTAGCGCGCTCTTCCAGCTCAACGAAGACGTCGCTCTCTCGAGTCATGAGCACGCGTAGCCCAGGCTGTTTTCTGAGGAACTCACGGAGTGTTAATCCGACCTTGAGCGTGATGTCTTTCTCTGCCGGATAACGCAGACCGC
>JBQTHY010000239.1:0-9348 GCA_052389395.1 Nitrospiraceae bacterium
AGCGCGGTCACAATAAGCGGAACCGAGGCTGAAGATCAAGCGATGGAGGCAGGTCCGTCGTTCGCACTGCTTCTACGCAACTTTCAGGCCGTCCAATACCTCGCGCACCTTTTGGGTGAGCACATTCGGCGTAAACGGTTTCTGGAGAAACGCCGTGCCACGCTTGACTCCGCCCTGCGAAAACACGGGATGGTCGGGATACCCGGACATATACATCACTTTGATCTCTGGCCGCAGGACCGTCAGTTTTTCTGCCACTTCCGGCCCGCTCATCTGCGGCATGACCACGTCGGTCAGCAGCAGATGAATCGGCCCCATGTGCTTGGCGCCCGTCAACAACGCTTCGATCCCATGGCGTGCCACCAACACGTTATACCCGTTCAATCGCAGTGCCTCATGCACGAGCCCGCGAACTGCCGGTTCATCTTCAACCAGCAAGATCGTCTCCCACCCGTGAGCCCGGGATTCCGCACCGCCGGCGACGTCGGGTCCTTGCGCGGCCTCGTCTACTCTCGGAAAGAAGATCTTACAGCTCGTCCCACGTCCTGGCTTGCTCTCTATGCCGATCGTGCCTCCGCTTTGCTTCACGATGCCATACACTGTCGAGAGGCCGAGTCCCGTCCCCTTCCCCTTTTCCTTCGTGGTGAAAAACGGTTCGAACAAATGGGATTGGGTCTCCTCGCTCATGCCATGCCCCGTATCTTTTAGCGCCAACAGCACATAGGAACCCTTCTCCAGCATCATCGTTTCCCGTCGAGGCCCCTTTCCAATCGTGACGTTCCGAGTCTCGATCGTCAGCCGTCCGCCGGTAGGCATGGCATCCCTCGCATTCACCGCCAGATTCATGATGATTTGTTCGACCTGTCCGGGGTCGCCTCTGATGGATCCCAGTTGCGGTTCAAGGTCCGCGCAGAGTTCAATGATGTCTTCGCCTAACAGCCGCCGAAGCATCCCGTCCATGTTCATGACAACATCATTCAGATCGACAACCTTCGCGGCCACAAATTGGCGCCGACTAAACGATAAGAGCTGCCTCGTGAGACTTGCGGCTCGATCGGCCGCCTTCTTGACTTCCTCCATCTCGCGCTGTGAGGGATCTCCCGGAGGAAGGCGGCTGAGAATCAGCTCGCTGTACCCGCGGATGACCGTCAGAAGATTGTTAAAGTCATGGGCGACGCCGCCCGCGAGCCGTCCGACCGCTTCCATTTTCTGCGATTGCCGCAGTTGTCCTTCCGTCTGACGCAACGCCTCTTCAGCTCTGGCGCGTTCGCCGAATTGCCCGATCTTGAGCCCGACATCGGCGACCATGTTGAGCAACTCAGCATCCGGCTCCCGTACCTGGTTGCTGAAGAACTCGATCACACCCTCGATCTCACCGCCCACACGAATAGGAAATCCAAAGGCCCCGTGCAGCCCAACTCTCGCCGCCGTTTCTGCTCGAGCGAAATTGGGATCCACGGTGACATCCCTAATCCACACAGGCTGCCCGCTCTCCCAAATCCGGCCTGGTAGGCCCGTACCGGGCTGGAGGGACTGCTGCCAGGTTGCCGTGACGAACTCATCTGCGTCGATCGTCGGCGATTTCCACTGATTAAGGCAGCGCAACGTTCCAGACGGTTTGTCCAACCGCCAAAACACACTCAGTTCCCATTCGAGGCATTCGCCGACCGCCTGGATTATCTTGGGTACGGCTTCTTCGAGTGTCACGGACTCAGCCAAGACGCGCGTCACCGCATATTGCGAGGAAAGGCGTCGCTCAGCCCGGCGGCGATCCGTGATGTCACGGATGAAGGCATTGAAGAAATAAGCTTCGCCGATACGCGCCGGCGTTACCGACAGTTCGACCGGAAACTCCCGGCCATCCTTGTGCAGCGCGGCAATTTCCATGCGGCGATTCAGGACCGAGCCGACTCCGGTCTTGAGATACTCTCGAATGCCCCGGGCATGCGCCTCCCGATCCCGCGCGGGAATGATCAGCTCAGAGAGCAGCCGCCCTAACGCCTCTTCACGGGCCCACCCGAAGATTGCCGAGGCCTGGGCGTTCCATTCGGTGACGATCCCGGCAGCATCAATGGTAATCACCCCGTCTAGGGCGGTATCGACGATCGCCCGATTGCGCTCCTGGCTTTGCTGCAACGCCGCCTCCGCGGCCCGCGCCCAGGCGTTTTCCTGTTTAGCTTGGCGATATTCCGCTCGCAATCGAGCCGTTGACCAGAGCAAGAGGATTAATAGCGGTATCCAGATCACGGCTCCGGCTACGGCAATGAGGCGGCTCTCGGCGTAGGTGAGCAGAAAGGTTTCACTACCCAGCGTGAGCACCGTCATCACTACAAGTAGAACCATCAGCCAGCCATATCGGCGGGACGCTGCCAAAGGTTGCGATTTCACCGGGAATGGCATCCTCAGAAACCTGTTATCACCCAATTCTCGATCACCGCCGTAGGACGATAGGCCAGTTTGGCCTTGCGCAAGCCTGGGAGACTTCCATCATCCATGGCATTGATGTATGTCGCCCCTTGCTTGATCGCGGCACGGCAGGTCTCTCGGAAGAGCCACTGGGCCAATCCTGCAATGGATCGATCCGCGACCTCCAGCAAGACGCACCACGTGCGCGGCGTCAACCAGTAGCCGAACGTATAGGCCACGATTGTGTCCTCCGCTACGGCCACTGTCCCTGAAAGACCAATCCGCTCATGCTCGGCAAAGACACGGCCATGTGCAGCCTTGGCATCATCAAGGAGAAGCGCTCCCATGGAATCGAGATTCCCATCTTGTTTCTGTGTCGCCCATAGCTCATGTAACGCGAGGCACCCAGCGCCGTGACTCTCACGGTACGGCTCAGTCACGATGACCTGTTCCCGTTCAACGCGATTGCAGAGTGCCCGCTGGGATCTATAGTGATCTCCAGCCAATGCGGCGAGAGCGTCGGCTATGTAGAGGTAGTCTCCATCCTTCTGGCGGCATCGGAGCCCGGCTCGCTCTAACGCCTGTTTCTGCAGCCCCATCACGTTTTCGATCCGACTGGCCGGTGACGGCCCGTTCCACTGCCGCATCAGCATGAAGGCTTCCCCGACTGTTTGGTCCAGCGGCCTCGGCCCGAGCGGAAGCAGCGGCATAAACCATCCATCCGGAGACTGCACGAAGAGACAAAACGTCTCGTGGGATTCCATCCACCAGTAAGGCAACAGCGACGTCCATACGTAATGGTAGGGGAAAGCGTAGGCAGCCGGCGCGTCAGGACTGAGGACATGCGCTTGTTCCAGCGCACGAACGAAGCGCGGCGCGTCCGACAATGTCAGGGGATGGAGTCGGGGATCAACTCGTTGCAACAGTAGGCGAGATGCGAGTTGCGGGAGAGTCTTCAGGACCACGACGTCGTTCTGGAATCGCCCGATCAAGCGAGGGTTGGCGACGACTCGCTCGATCATCGCCTCGGTCGCCAGCAAGCTTGTGACCCGTTCTGCGTGTGCAGTGATCGCACGGGGGACCTCATCACGCATGAAAGGGCATTTGGTATCCCAACCCAGCAGCACCTGTTCTTGGGTTGCGTCCCACATCAAGGCCAGCGGATAGAGCTGGCAATCCAGGGGGCGGGCCTCATAGATCCCGCACCGACTGGTCGCTACATCAAACGCTGGACAGACGTACCCCTCTCCCGTGGGATTCTCGACCAGGGTAATCCGCGAACCTGAAGTATGAGAAAAGGCCGCAGGGGGCACACCGTTCGCCACTGCAGCGGCAATCTCCTCTGGGGTAAAGTAGGGGCGGAGGAAACTTTCGGCTTCCGGGAAGCGGCAGCACACATCGCAGCGGAAACAGGTAGAACTAGGCACCAGTTGGGGTAGTGTCTTCGGCGCGGTCACGGATGGTTCAGACTCCAGCATAAGCAGGTCCATCGGGTTTCAATCATACGATGCATGTCGGAACGTGGCAAGCAAGGTTCATTTCGCCTCGAGTGCGGGAGGCTCGGCCTCCGGAGCCGACGCCGCCTGGTACGTCGTCAAACGAGCCGGCATGACCTCAGTCTTCATGTCAACCCCGTTGAGCCCCGCACCCCTTGTCGGGTCCCGAGCTACGTGTTAGCATTCGATTGACTTCACACCAGTCCGCGAGCGGCGACACCAGCCCTTACGGGACGACGGCAAAGGATTCTCTCGTTGGCACAGACTGAACCGCTCTGCCCTACACTCCGAATTGAGACGGCACTCAGTCGTTGCGCGACCATCCGCACACAACTGCGTAGCGCACACCTGTTTGCAAACTCATCCCTTCCGTCTCGTGCCAGCAACTCCCCGGTCTTACAAGCAGCAACATCCTGGCGCATCAGTCCCTGCCCGTTCCTCCTGTCCCGTGACCAGTTGGATTTCTTCCACATGCTGGGACCGCAACTACTCTCGTTCTATCGCGCGCTGAACCGGTTGTACATCGAGAGCGTCAGAGGTACGCAGCCAGCCTGGGTCGCGGGCTACCTGGATCAAGGCAAGCCTGAAGCATTAGTGACCTACAGCCGCATGAAACGGTTTCGCGACGCTTTACCTGCTGTCATCCGGCCGGATGTGATTCCCACTCAAGACGGCATGGTGGTTACCGAACTCGATTCGGTTCCAGGCGGCATCGGACTCACAGCCTGTCTCTCCCGCATCTATCACGATATGGATGGCGACCGCTTGCAGTTCGTAGGGGAACGAGACGGTATGGTGCGTGGCTTTACCTCGATGCTGAAGTCTGCCCAAGAACGACAGGCCGGAGGTGTGGCCATCGTTGTCTCCGAAGAATCCAAAGACTATCGTCCCGAAATGTCCTGGCTCGCTGCACAACTCCGTGAAGAAGGTGTGCCTGTTTGGTGCGTCGAACCTCGGGAGATTCGATTCACTGAGGAAGGGCTTCGGTTGCACACCGACAGCGGCGAACAGACCATCGGATTGATCTACCGTTTCTATGAACTATTCGACCTGATGAACATTCCAAAGGCCGAGCTTGTCCAATATGCCGCGAAGAAAGACCGGGTCGTGGTCACGCCGCCCTTTAAGCCGGCCTTGGAAGAAAAATCAGCCTTCGCCCTGCTCCATCACCCCGTGCTCCGGCCCTACTGGGAAACAGAGCTCGGCTCAGATGGGGTACTCCACCTGACCACGATCATGCCCAGGACCTGGATTCTCGATCCGTCGCCCATTCCTGCCACAGCCACGATCCCAGGCCTACAGATCGGAGGGCACGCAGTCTCACAGTGGGACGATCTAGCCGGAGCGCCCCAGAAGGAACGCCACTTCGTAATCAAGCCGTCAGGTTTCTCCGAACTGGCCTGGGGTAGCCGAGGCATCTCGATCGGGCATGACATGCCGCAAACGGAATGGGCGGGGGCGCTCCAGCAGGCTCTTGCCTCCTTCCCCACCACACCGTATATCTTGCAGGAATTTCACAAAGGCCGGCTATTCGAGGTGGACTATGTGGACGACGGCTGGCAGACGATGGTGCGCATGGCCGGGCGGGCAAGGCTCTCCCCGTACTACTTCGTCACTGGCGAAAAGGTGGAACTGGCTGGTATCCTGGCAACGATCTGTCCGGCTGACAAAAAGGTAATCCACGGTATGAAGGACGCCGTGATGGTCCCTTGTGCCGTCGCGCAGGGCAATGTTGAATGATGCATGTGCGATGTTGAACTTCATAGTTGAGGCCTGACTAGCTGGGTCCCCGTTGAGCATTCAACATTGAACACTGAACATTGTAATGGCCATCACGTTGTACCATGTCGACTGGTGCCCAGACTGCGAAGTGGTCCGTCAAAAGCTGGCCGACTTGGGGTTGGAGTACGAGGACATCATCGTTCCCGATATCAGGCCGATGCGAAAACAAGTCTACGAGGTATCCGGTCAATACTACGTGCCGGTGTTAATAGACGGTAAGACAGTCTTGAGTCAGACACACAAGATTCTTGCCCACCTTGATGCGCACTATGCCAAGACAGCGCCGTAAGACAATGTGTAATGCTCAATTTCCACTGTTCAATTCAAGTGGGTCCACATCGAGCATTGAGCATTGAAAATTGCGATAGGGACTCTGCTCTGACAAGGAGGCCGTGACGCCTGTGGAAGAATGGAGACGCATTCTCGCTGACAGTATCGTCAAGCCGAAGGATCTCGCCGAACGGTTTGGCCTCGATCAGAAAGAAATAGAAGCGATTGTCGGCCCCTACCCCATGCGGATCACGCCGACCGTGCTCGGGACGATCAAAGCAAAGGGCGATGCCATCTGGAAGCAAGTCGTCCCTGAAATCGCCGAATTGGACGATCTCGACGGCGAGGACGATCCGCTCGAAGAAGACCTCATGAGTCCGGTGCCCCATCTGGTCCACAGGTATCCGGATCGGGTTCTGCTCATGGTGACCAATCAATGTCCGGTCTACTGTCGGTTCTGCACGCGGAAACGATTGGTAGGCAAGCCTGGTTTCATTAAGAAAGGCGAATTGGACCGAGCCATCACCTATCTGCGCGACCACAGGGAAGTACGCGACGTGATCCTGTCGGGCGGCGATCCATTGCTCCTCCCAGACTATCTCCTCGAACGGGTGTTCATTGCCCTCAGGACGATTCCTCACTTAGAACTTATCCGCATCGGATCGCGGGTTCCCGGCACCTTGCCGCAACGGATCACGCCGAAGTTCTGCGAGATGGTGAAGAAGTATCATCCGATCTATATGAATTTGCATTACAACCATCCGGACGAACTGACACCGGAAGTTAAGACCGCCTGCGCTATGCTCGCTGATGCCGGCATCCCGCTGGGAGCACAAACCGTCCTCCTGAAAGGCGTGAACGACGATCCGGAGATTATGAAGCGTCTCGTGCACCAGCTCTTGCTTGCTCGGGTGAAACCCTATTACCTCTACCAAGCGGACCTTACCAAGGGGACAGATCATTTCCGCACCACGGTGGAAACCGGGTTGACCATAATCAAGGCACTCCAAGGTCACACGAGCGGGATGGCGGTGCCCCACTTCGTGATAGATGCCCCCGGTGGAGGCGGCAAGATCCCCTTGCTGCCCGACGACTACTTGGTGCACATGGATGAAGACGGAGCTGTTCTGCGGAATTACGAGAACAAGACTTTCCACTACCCACAGCCGAAAACCGAAAGCGGGCGCGAACTCCCCATGGTCGGTGCACGAGTATCGCACGAGGCGTCAGCCGAAGCGTTTGCGGCTTGCGGTGACAGTTACCCCGACCGAGATGGCTACGCGGCTTGGGGCAACAGCTGCGGCGGGGATGCGGACGACCTGTGACCATTCAATCGCGCCATGCCGGCATTCTCCCTTATCAAGACATCAAGAGGTTGATCGCCGGCGGAGTCATCAGCGCGTCTCCGGCCATTGAGGACAGACAGATCCAGCCGGCCAGCTTCGACCTCCGGCTGGGACGCAAAGCCTATCGGCTTCTCAGCAGCTTCTTGCCCGAGTTATCAGCCATCTCCTCCCGACTGAACGTCCTCGATTTTTACCAGTCCGACCTCGTGATGTATGAGATGGACTTAACTGATGGGGTCATCCTGGAAAAAGGACATGTCTACCTCGTTCCATTGCTGGAAAACTTGAATCTGCCGAAGACCCTCCGCGCGCGAGCCAATCCAAAAAGCACGACTGGACGACTAGATGTCTTCACCCGCGTGGTGACGGATCTCAACGCAGGCTTCGATGAAATCCGTGCCGGCTATCATGGCCCGCTCTTTCTGGAAGTCGTCCCGCGTTCTTTTGCCATCAAGGTTCGTACAGGGCAGTCCCTGAACCAAATCCGATTCGTTCGCGGGGAAGCGATCGTCTCTGACACGGCGCTCCGCGCGCTTCATGAGAAAACGCCGCTGCTCTATCACAACGACCCATCCAAGAAGGTCGTCAGCATCCGGGACTTTCGAGCCGAACGGGGCCTCTTCCTGCGCATCGACCTCAAAGGGGAGGATCGGACTGACTCCTGCATCATTGGCTACCGCGCGAAGAAGAACAGCCATGTGATAGACCTTGCGAAGATCGGCCACTATGCTGCGGCGGATTTTTGGGAGCCACTCTACCGGCATCGGCATGATAGTTTGTTGTTGGAACCGGAAGAGTTTTACATCCTCGCGTCAAAAGAACGGATCCGAGTACCAGCCGGTTACGCCGCCGAAATGGTCGCTTATGAAGCGGCTTGCGGAGAGCTGCGCACCCACTACGCCGGATTTTTCGATCCTGGATTCGGCCATGGATCGGAGGGAGAGATCAAAGGGACCCAGGTGGTGCTGGAAGTCCGGCCCCACGACGTACCCTTCCTGATCCACGATGGACAAACGTTTTTCAAGGTTGTGTACGACCGGATGCTCGACATACCATCTCAACTGTACGGAACAACGCTGGGATCGTCGTATCAACGGCAGGGTCTCACGCTCAGCAAGCACTTTAAGACATAGCCATGGCTCTCCCCGATCTTCCTCCTCCGCATGACCCGGCGCAACGCCCACCAACCCAGCCGACCAGATCGGAGGGACAGGAGAGTGGGAGCGACCACCAGATGCACGTCGCCGGAATGATGATCGGCACGGCGCTGATGTTTATCGGCTTTCTCAACGTGTTTCTCTCCATCAGCGGGGGCTTCGAAATCAATGTCGTGCCGTTTCTGATCTACTTTGGGGGCCTTGCTGTCTGGGCCAATTCGGCCATCGAAAATCTCGTCTTCCGTTACGCGGTCATGACTGTGGCTATTGCTTTGGCGCTGGTATTCTTCCACTATGGCGAAGTGCTGTTTTGGCACAAGCAGGTCGTTTTCTGGTCCACCATCGTCGTCGTCATGTACTTCATGTTCAAAGAACCGAAGAATCCTGCAGCGTGATTCCTCGATGACGATCTCCGTCATCATCCCGACATTCAACGAAGACAAGATCCTGCCGCGGACACTCGCGTGCGCATCAACGTTAGATATCGGCGAAATCGTCGTGGCGGACGGCGGCAGCACGGATCGAACCATTACCGTGGCCGAAGCGTTTTGTGCACGCGTACCCGCTGCGCGGGTCATTACGGCCCAGAGAGGGCGTGCTCGCCAAATGAACGAAGGGGCGAAGGCAAGCCGGGGTGAGATTCTTCTCTTCTTGCATGCCGACTCGCGGTTGCCTGCGGAGGCCAAACGGATCATTGAATCGGCCCTGGCCGACCCGATGGTGGTGGGAGGACGGTTTGACATCCGCTTTGACCATCCCTCCGTCTGGGGGACCGTGATCAGCACGTTCATGAACTGGCGCTCCCGACTTGGCGGGATTGCCACCGGCGATCAAGCCATGTTCGTCCGCCGTGACGTTTTCGAGCGACTCGGTGGCTTCTCTGACATTCCG
>JBQTHY010000240.1:0-13376 GCA_052389395.1 Nitrospiraceae bacterium
TGCGGAAGTCCGGACGCACTGTACTGTATACGTGGGTTTTCTTGATGCCGCCCAGCATCACCGCTTGCCGAACGCCATCATCCTTGAAGGCTTTGATCAGTTTGTTGAGCTGTCCGATCTTGATCCAGTGAATCCGATCGACATGATGCTCGAGTTCCGGCTCCGTCTCCCCCTCGTGCGCCACCGCAGAGACGTGAAGGCCCAACTTGCGCGCATTATCCGCGAAGATGATCGGGAACCTGCCGTTCCCGGCGATGAGGCCGATTCGCCCGTCCTGCATAGGGGCCAATTTGGTCATGCCGCTTTTTCCTTATCTTTACGTATCTACTAATCTATATCGATGTCTATATCTATGCTCACCGAACGAGACACGCCTCGCTTGGTTCCCTCTAAGAACGTGAGAACCTGGGCGACGTCCGCCTGGCCTTTGAACTCCTTTTTGGCCAACCTGATGGCCTCAGCCAACCGATGGCCTGAGCGAAACAAAAGATCATAGGCCTTCTTCAGGACGGCGATACGCTCTCCAGAAAATCCATGCCGTTGAAGACCAACAGAATTGAGCCCGTAGAGATGGGCCCGGTAGCCGCCGGCTGCCCTCATAAAAGGCGGTACATCCTGCCCGATGGCACAACACCCACCGATCATCGCATAATCCCCCACGCGAACATACTGATGGATCCCCGTCAGGCCCCCGATAATCGCATGATCGCCGATCGTGATGTGTCCAGCCAAACTGGCCGCATTGGCCATGATAAGGTGGCTTCCAAGCCGGCAATCATGCGCAATGTGGACATAGGCCATCAGAATACTCTTTGAACCGAGCGACGTCACTCCTCCGCCCTGGGCTGTCGCGCGGTTGAGCGTGACATACTCGCGAATAATATTGTCGTGACCGATGATGACCTTGGTCGGCTCGCCCCTATATCCGAGGTGCTGCGGGGGTCCGCCGATCGAGGCAAAGGGATGCACTTCGTTCCGCTCACCAATCTCCGTCCATCCGTCGACCGTCACATGGGACAACAATCTGGTTCCTTTGCCGATCATGACATGCTCACCGATCAGGCAGAACGGCCCGATCTCCACGTCATCGGCGAGTTTCGCCTTGGGATGGACAATCGCTGTTGGATGAATCTTCAATCGCTCCCCCGGTGAAAAATATCAACGGTCAATGGTCATAGGTCATTGGAAAGGGCAATCTCCGTGCAGTCGCCCGGATAACATGACTACTGACCCATGACTACTGACCGGCTTTCTCCTCGGTCACCATGGCCGTCACGACTGCTTCGCATACCAATTCGTTCTCGACAAACGCTTTTCCTTGCATCTTCCAGAAGGGCGGACGCTTCTTGAGCACGTCCACTTCGAAGCGCAGTTGATCACCGGGCACCACTGGCCTTCGAAATTTCGCCACTTCGATGCCTGCCATATACACGATGGGTTTTCCGGTTGGTCCCCCCGATTTGAAGACCAGCACGCCGCCCGCTTGCGCCATCGCTTCAATGATCAACACTCCAGGCATAACGGGCCGCCCGGGGAAATGCCCCTGAAAGAAGGGCTCATTGATGGTGACATTCTTGAGCCCTACAATCCGGCGATCCGGCTCCAATTCCTTTATCCGATCCACCAACAAAAAGGGATATCGGTGTGGAAGTAATGCTTGAATTTCTGCCTGCTCCAGATTTGCCATCGGGGCTGCCTCCTCCCTGCGGCGATTGATTAACCACGCTAATTGTATTGCCGATCAAATTCTTTCACCACCAGGTCCGTCACATCCAGGGAAGGCTGATGATAGATCACGATACGGACGGCCGCATCATTTCCAATGTCCAGGATGGCCAGATACCCTTCCTTCTGCGCCACTGCCTGGGCGGCACCTGCGATCTTGCGCGAGAACTCAGTCACCATCTCGCGCTGTTTCTGCTGGACCTCACGATTAAAATCTTGGAGGCGACGCTGATAGGCTTCCAGCTTATTCCGAATTTGCTCTTGTTTCTCCAGCTTGGCCGCCTCGCTGAGCTTGCCGTTCGGATCTTGCAGAGATTGCTCGAGATCTTTAATCTCCTCTTCATCGGAAGTGAGGATTTTCTGTCTCGCTGTCGAATAACTCTTCATATCTTCCAACGCCCGCTTACCTGCCTTGGTTCGCTCCATTACGATCTGCTGATCCATCACACCGATCTTCACCGCATCGGCGGCGCATACCGGCAGCGCCCACATTCCCAGCGAAATGCTGACACTCAGGGTCCTGATCATGCCCGTAACTGTCATAGCCATGCCCTCCGCTTGCGCTAGGGATGCTCTCGAGCGAACTCTTCGATGACTTGGCCGGAAATGTCGAGACTCTCCTCATGATAGATGGTCGAACCGCCTTTGCTCTTGTCGACGACGACTTGCAACCCTAGTCGCTTGGCAACTTTGGCAACGACTAGCTCAACTTTGTCGCGAAAGCCTTCCAGCACATGCCTCTGCTTTTCTTGGATCTCCCGATTCAGATCTGCGACTTTTTGCTGATACTCCTGCATACGCCGGCGAAACTGCTCTTCCCGCTCCCGCTTTGCCGCAGGACTCAGCACGCTGGCTTGCTTGACAAGGTCTTCTTCCATCCGGCGCAATTCTTTTTCCTCCAAGCCCACCAAGGTCTGGCGATTCTTGGCAAAGTCAGCAAGGTTGTCCCGAACCTTTTTGCCCGCGTTCGTTTCGTTGAGGAGGCGCTGCATGTCGATCACGCCAATCTTCCCGTCGATCTTGGCCCCAGATCCTACACACCCGGTGAGGGCCAAACCCATCACGGCAACGACCAAAGGGCCCATCCACTCAATCCTTCGCATCTGTTGCCCCTGAATCTTCCTGCACCAACCCATCGTGTCACGTTCCAACTAGAACAATGATCCAACCGTAAACTCGAAGACGCCGGTTCGTTCACCAGGCCGTGGGTCAAGATTAAACCCATAGGCGGCGCGCAACGGACCGAACGGAGAGACCCAGCGCCCTTCAAAACCGGCGGTAGGCCTGAGGGGAAACGATACCGACTCGTTATCGTCGAACCCTTTCCCGTAGTCGAAAAAAATGACTCCATTCACCTTTGCCTCGGACGAGATCGTGAAGACAAAGTCAGCGTTAAAGATCAACTGCTTGGCAGCGCCAGCTGGGTGTCCCGTCGTGGGCACCACCGGGCCGGCCCGGCCAAAGGCGAACCCACGGAGAGTGTTAATCCCACCGACATAGAATACCTCGGCCTGAGGAACCGGTTGCCCGCCGAAGGGCTCAATCGCCCCATAGCGCGCACGGACCGACAACCTCGTATCGAAAGGGAGAGGGGTGACCTTGATCACGTCAGCGTGGTACTTGATGAAGTCATTGGTCCCCCCCAAGTAGGGTGTCCCGAAATCGACCCCGCCCCCGATTCGCCAGCCAGTTCTGGGATCGAGGTAGTAATCTCGCGTATCTCGGAAGAAATTAGTCCGGATCCCGGTCGTCGACTGAAATCCAAGTTGGTTACAGAACCTCAGATTAGGATCCGGACAGATCCCCGTCTCCGGATCTTTGTAAAATAGCTCTTCCGCGACAAAGCCAATATTCGCGTTCACAAATTCGGCGAACCACCGACCCAATGTGATGGTCGCACCGGTTCTTTGTTCACGGAAGGAACGAAAGTTCGTAACCATTCGATAGACATCCACTTGCAGCGAGTTCAAGGAATCGTACAGGTAGGGATTACGGAACGTGATCACTCCAAATTGCCGCCGCTGACCGATCTGTCCGGAGATACGGCCGAAATAGCCATATCCCAAAATATTCCCTTCCGAGACGTTGGCGATGGCCAGCAGCCCATCCAACGTGCTGAAACCACCGCCGAGGCTGAATTGGCCAGTCGGCTTTTCTTTCACCCGGACATTCAAATCGACTTTGTTGGATTCGACTTGCTCCGGCAGGATTTCGACGGTCTCGAAGAACTGCAGATTGTTCAAGCGTTGAAAACTGCGTTTTAGAGAGGGCGTGTCAATCACATCTTGTTCGTCCACTCGAATTTCGCGACGGATGACGTTATCTCGCGTCTTGGAGTTTCCGTAGATATTGATCTGGCGGATGCGCATCATCTCCCCTTCTTTAATATTGAAGATGATGTTGGCCGTCCGTTCTTCATTATTCGGAATGAGATTGGGCACGACCTCTGCGAACGAATAGCCCTTGCCTCCGTACATGTCCGTCAGGCGTGTGACCTCATCACGAATTTTCGCGCGCTGAAAGACCTCCCCCTGCTTAATCTTCAACCCTTCTCGAAGTTCGGTTTCTTCAAACACCGTGTACCCTCGAAACCCAACCTCCGCCACGGTAAAGGGCTCTCCTTCAGACACATTGAAGGTCACAACGAACCATTTCTTGTCCTCGGTGAGCTCGACCGAGGGAAGGCCTACCTGGACGTTCAAGTAGCCCTGATTAAGAAGAACGTCCTTTATTCGCTCCACATCATTCGTCAACTCTTCACGTTTCAGGACGCCTGCATCAGAAAAGGCAGAGGGCAGATTGAGCTGCGTGAAGAGCCCATACCAAGGTATCCACTCGCGTGTCGCAATGACCTTGAACATGTCGTCTTTGGATGCCGCGCGCAACCCCTCGAATACCACAGTCTTCACCCGCGCTTTGTCGCCTTCTTTTATATAGAAGGTCAGACGTTTGCGATCTTCATCCAACGTCTGGACTACAGGAATCACTTGGCAGGAATAGTACCCTTGCTCCAGGTATGCGAGACGGATTTTCTCAGCGCTTTCCTTTGCCTGTTGTGGGTCCAGGAACGCCTGGCTCTTGATGGTGGTTTTTTCCTTGAGTTTGTCATCCTTCAGATTTTCGTTCCCGTCATACACGATCTCTGTGATGAAGGGTTTCTCCCGAACGACAAAAACCACGGCAGTTCCACCTGGCACTGACTCTGTTTCAACCTGCACATCCTCGAAGAAGCCGGTGTCGTACAGAATCTTCACCTGCCCGCGCACATTCTCGGGTGTATAGGGGTCCTCCGCCTTGAGCGTGAGACGCCCAGCGATGGCCGGGAGTTCAATTCGCTTATTTCCACGGATTTCGATCGACTTAACCTTTGACCCAGTCGTCTGGGCACCTAGTTCGCAAACACCCAGCAACAGATAGGTGGCCACACTCAGGAGGAGAACCCAGCGGGCTCTCTGGAGAAACGTCTCGGTCACGGATGGGAGTTCCCATGCCAGGACAACAATACGGACGGCATCCCCACGCAGCTCTCCATCTATCCAGATGGTATGAGCGGATCTCATACCCCCCGGCCTGTCCTAGTCCGCAGACCAGTTGAAAGGCGGCTGCCACGATTGAGGTCTCACTCCCTACGCTGCTCAGCGTAGTCCCATCAGCCACCAGCCCGCGCCTGCTAAACTCTTGGATTATATTGAGACCTCTCGACATTGTAAAGAACTAAGGACTCGGAACACACGTTCGCGATGCGGAAGCAAGCAGTTCGTCAGTTTCTTGACTTCACCCCACCCATCACATAGTATCCGTTTTATGTCACGACTCACAGTCAGAAAAGCCGTGATCCCTGCAGCAGGCCTCGGTACACGGTTTCTTCCTGCCACGAAAGCCTCGCCGAAAGAGATGCTGCCGTTGGTAGACAAGCCGCTCATTCAATATACAGTCGAAGAGGCGGTGGCCTCGGGCATCGAAGACATCATCGTGGTCACTGGGCGGGGGAAGCGAGCCATTGAAGACCACTTCGATCGTTCCGTGGAGCTGGAAGAAAATCTTAAAGGCGCTGGCAGAAGCCAGGTGCTCAATCAGATCCGCCACATTTCGAACCTCGCGAACTTCTGCTATGTGCGCCAATCGGAGGCCCTGGGCTTGGGACACGCCGTATTATGCGCACAGCATTTGATAGGCGACGAACCATTCGCCGTCATCCTCGGTGACGAGATCATCGATGCTGCGGTTCCAGCGCTCGCCCAGCTGATCCATGTGTATAAGAAACGACAGGGAGCAGTTCTCGGTGTACAAGAGGTTCCCAAACAAGACGTGAGTCGGTACGGAGTCGTGACACCCAGGCGTCTGGCCCGTGGTCTCCACCTTGTTGAAGATCTGGTGGAGAAGCCGGCTCCTGCCGACGCGCCGTCGACCCTGGCCGTCATCGGTCGGTATGTTCTTCCGCCAGAAATTTTCCCGATCTTGCGAAAAACGGCGCCAGGGAAGAACGGAGAAATTCAGCTGACCGATGCGCTCAAGGAACTGGCAAAACAATCACCGATGTTCGCCCTTGAAGTCGACGGCCCGCGCTATGATGCTGGAGACAAACTGGGCTTCCTGATTGCGACGGTCGAGTTTGCCCTGAAGAACCCGACATTGGGAAAGGAATTCAGCGAATACCTTTCGACCAGAATGCGCACAGCATCGAGAAATCCCCGGAGTTAAGCCATCGGTCAACAGGCGGCAACTCCGAAGCACCAGGATCTCCTAACCTCGCCCATTCGCAAGCAGTGAATGGGTCCACCCTGCGGGCCTTTCCTGTGCTAGGCAGGGGGGGGTTGCTTAGGCGGCACCGCCTGTCAAACCGACAGGTGGAGAGGAGCCGACCTGCCGGCGCATGATTCACGAATGCCCCCTGCTTCGTGAAACATGCAGTCGGGACGAATTGTCTAACCACCCATGGGCTTCGAAGGAAAGCCAGACACATGACCGACGCGAACGAACAAGAAATCCAACCTCCACAGAACGTCGAAGTCCCCAATCAACTGCCGTTGTTGCCCGTCCGAGACATCGTCGTATTCCCCTATATGGTGCTCCCGCTCTTCGTGGGACGCGACATGTCGATCAAGGCGATCGACGCGGCCCTCGCAGGAAATCGGATGATTTTCCTGGCCACACAAAAAGCCCTCGATGTCGAGAATCCCGCTCCTGAAGACATCCGTACGATCGGCACCGTCGGCATCATCATGCGGATGTTGAAGCTGCCGGATGAACGGATCAAGATTCTCGTACAAGGCATCGCCAAAGCCAAGATCACCAAGTACATTCAGACGTCGCCCTATTACTCCGTTCGGATCGAGAAGCTCCCCGATTCCAAACCCGCAGCAACCACGCTCGAGACCGAGGCTGTCATGCGCACGGTGAAGGAACAGGTTGAACGCATCGTCAGTTTAGGCAAGATCCTGATCCCCGATGTCATGGTCGTGATCGAGAATCTGGAAGAGCCTGGGCGCTTGGCCGATATGGTGGCGTCGAATCTGGGGCTCAAAGTCGATGTCACCCAAACCGTGCTCGAGATTTCGGATCCAATCCAACGTCTCCGCCAAGTGAGCGACATCCTGGGCAAGGAGATCGAAGTCCTGTCGATGCAGCAACAGATCCAAGCCCAAGCTAAAGGTGAAATGGATAAGACCCAGCGCGAGTATTTCCTGCGCGAACAGTTGAAAGCCATTCAAAAAGAATTGGGGGAACTGGACGAACGAGCGGAAGAAGTTACCGAATTCCGCAAGCGCATCAAAGACGCCCAGATGCCGGAAAAGGTGCTGAAGGAAGCCGAGAAGCAGCTCAAGCGGCTGGAAAAAATGCACCCCGATACCGCCGAGTCCGCGACCGTCCGAACCTACCTTGAATGGATGGTGGAGCTGCCCTGGTCCAAGAGATCGAAGGACAATCTCGATCTGAAGGCGGCGGCCAAAGTGTTGAATGACGACCACTACGACCTCGATAAGGTCAAGGAGCGAATTCTCGAGTACCTGGCCGTACGCAAACTCAAGGAGAAGATGAAGGGTCCCATCCTCTGTTTTGTCGGCCCGCCGGGAGTCGGCAAGACATCCCTGGGAAAATCGATCGCTCGCGCATTGGGACGTGAATTCGTACGCATCAGCTTGGGCGGCGTCCGGGATGAGGCCGAAATCCGCGGACATCGCCGTACTTATGTCGGCGCTCTGCCTGGTCGTGTGATCCAGGGGATCAAACAAGCGGGAACCAGCAACCCCGTTTTCATGCTGGACGAGGTGGACAAAGTCGGCATGGATTTCCGTGGCGACCCCTCGGCTGCTCTGCTCGAAGTGCTCGACCCGGAGCAGAACAACTCCTTTACCGACCATTACTTGGGTGTCCCGTTCGACTTGTCAGAAGTGATGTTCATCACTACCGCCAACTTGATCGATCCGATTCTTCCCGCTTTGCGCGATCGCATGGAGATTATCGAAATTCCTGGGTACACTGAAGAGGAAAAGCTCGGGATTGCCAGGAAATACTTGATCCCGCGCCAACTCGAGGAGCATGGAATTACGCACAAGCATGTCCTGATTATCGAGCCGGCGATCAGGCAAATCATCGCGAACTACACGCGGGAAGCCGGGGTGCGGAATCTCGAGCGCGAGATAGCCAATGTTATGCGGAAAGTCGCCAAGAAGGTGGCCGAAGGCAAAGGCCAGGGGTTCCCGGTCAATCCGACCAATCTCCATAAGTACCTGGGCGTCCCGAAGTACGTGCCGGAAGCTGAACTGGAGAAAGACGAAGTCGGCGTGGCTACTGGGCTGGCTTGGACAGAAGCGGGTGGCGATGTCCTGTACATCGAAGCGACGGCCATGAAAGGGAAAGGACAACTGACTCTTACCGGCCACTTGGGTGATGTCATGAAAGAATCGGCGCAGGCGGCGCTCAGCTATGTCCGTTCTCGAGAGAAAACGTTGAACATCGACCCCGACATGTTCAGCAAGCAAGATCTGCATATCCATGTCCCGGCCGGTGCCATTCCGAAGGATGGCCCTTCGGCCGGGATCACAATGGCCACCTCGATCGCCTCAGTTCTCTCTGGAATTCCGGTCAGGCGGGATCTCGCCATGACGGGAGAAATTACATTGCGTGGACGCGTCCTTCCGATCGGCGGACTCAAGGAAAAGATTCTGGCCGCCAAGCGGGCGAAGCTGAGGACAGTCATCCTGCCGCGCCGTAACAAGAAGGACCTTGAAGAAATCCCGAAACATCTCCTGAAGGGTATCCAGCTATCGTTTGCCGACACGATGGACGACGTCATGAAAATCGCCCTCCGGCGAAAAACCAAGACCCCGTCAATGCCTGAGAAGCCATCGTCCTCCACTGCAGCACCACGAGTTAAATTGATTCGATCGGGCAAGGGCAGACGGGCGGCCCACTCACGTGTAATCCAGGCCTGTAGGATGGCCACCCCGACTACGCTCCTCCACTAGGGTGGCTCAGGTGGCCATTGGAAAGGCCAAACACACCGTTCAAGAATTCGCGCTCATCCGGACCATCGCCCGCCGATTCGCCCGGAGTGGATCGCGGCTCGTCCGTGGCATCGGGGATGATGCGGCTGTGATTGCAGCCACACGACCGATGTGGTGGCACGTCACGACGGATCTGCTTACAGAAGGGGTGCACTTTGATTTGAGTGTGGCGTCAGCCGAATCGGTTGGATACCGGGCTGCCACGGCCAATCTCAGCGACATTGCTGCCATGGGAGCTGTCCCTCGCTACCTGCTCACGTCTCTCGCGATTCCAAAGACGTTTCCGTCGGCACGTATCTTTGACCTCTATGAGGGCCTCATGCGGGCTTGTCGAATCCACGACGTGAGGCTTATCGGGGGCGATACCTCAGCATCCAAGGCAGGACTTTTCCTGAGCATCACCCTCATCGGAACCACAGCAGCGAGCCAGGCGCTTTTTCGCAACGGTGCCCATGTCGGGGATCGTATCTATGTGACGGGAACCCTGGGAGACTCGTCCGCGGGGCTGCAACTCCTGACGTGCGGCAAGACATCCCGCTCCACTCGGAGAAACCGTCACCAACTGGGCCGATCGCATCGACAGTTTCTCGTGAATCGTCACCTCCGTCCGATGGCTCGCATCGCAGAGGGACAGTGGCTGAATAACGCGCGGCTTGCGACTGCCGCAATCGATCTCTCTGACGGTCTCTCCGGAGACCTCCAGCACATCTGTGAGGAGAGTCGAGTGGGTGCGGAGCTCGATCTCGGCAAGATTCCAATCTCGACGGCCTGCCGTGCGTACGCGGAGAGAAATGGCCTTCAACCGGTTCAAATGGCACTCACAGGGGGAGAAGACTATGAACTTCTGTTCACCGCTCCCTCCAGAAAGCAAGCGACCATCGAGCGGCAAGCGCGCGCTCGCGGCTATCGCGTCACCTGCATCGGCACGATTCGGCCGCACCGGTTCGGGATTCAGATGACGTCCGGTGATGGCACGATACGGCCTATGCCGATTACCAGCTACGAACACTTCCGCTGATGTCCGCTCAGAAGAAACAGACCGCCGCCGCAGGCACCCGATCATTCCTCGCCCTGCTACGCCATGTGCTCCACTTGCAAGAATCACCACAAAGGACGGCGCTGGCGTTTGCACTGGGCATCTTTATCGCTTTCTCGCCTGTCTATGGCCTTCACACGGTTCTTGTGGTGCTCTGCACCTGGCTCTTCGGTCTCAATTTTGTGGCGTTATTGGCCGGCGCCCTCGTCAACAATCCATGGACTCTCGTTCCTATTCTAGGCGCGACCTATTGGACCGGCGCACTGCTATTGGGACACGCAGATACACCGATCTTCAATTGGAATGACCTAAGTTTCGTTGGTGTCTACCGACAAGTCCTCCCCTATGCAATTCCGTTTGCGCTTGGTGGACTCGTCCTCAGTGTGATCGGAGCGGTTTTGTCATACCCAGTCGCCTACCTGCTGGTCCTGAGGTATCGCCCCGGACCCACCGCACCAGCAGCCCAGCCATTGCCGCCTCCCGATCAGGTGGGCTAAGATGCTCCCCGATCATGGATCAATCGGAACGACCAAATGCGCCCTATGACGGATCGGCATTGATTGCAGATCCCATCCACAAATACGTTACCTTCACCGTTCCCTATGCCAGTCCGGATCCCCACGAACGCACCGAGAAGGACCTGATCGATTCGCCCTGGGTCCAGCGGCTTCGGTACATCTACCAACTGCAAAGCGCCCGTTGGGTGTATCCCGCTGCTGAACATAGCCGCTTCGTCCACTCACTAGGCACGATGCATGTGGCTGGACGATTTGCCCGGCATCTCTACCCGTTCCTCAGGAAGGCTGTCAAAGATGTGCCCTCGGCCAACTATGTAGAAGAACTCCTGCGGGTGACCGCCCTGGTCCACGATATCGGGCATGGCCCCTTTTGCCACTTCTTCGATGAAAATTACCTCCACGGATTTCACCTTACGCATGAAAAGTTGGGGCAAATCATCATTCGAGAGCATCTGGGAGCTATGATCAGGAAAATTCGGCGAAGCCCGTCTGGGCCTTTTGCAAAGGGAGAAGAATTGAATCCGGACCAGATCGCTCATCTGATCCTGAAGGAGAAAGGGAAAGATAATTCCCGCCTCCCTCGTTGGCTGAACATGCTCCAACCGGTCATCTCCGGCAGTTATACCGGGGACAATCTTGACTATGTCCTGCGAGATTCATACATGTGCGGCGTAGCTGTAGGCCCTGTCGATCTGACGAGGCTGATTTACTACACCATCATCACCGAGAAGGGCTTCACGATTCACAAGACCGGGCTCCCGGCCCTCCAGATGTTCCTCAACACCAGGATGTACCTCTACTCTAATGTGTACTTCCATCGCACCACCAGAGCCATCGACATCCATTTGCGCGATATCTTCGGCGACACCATGAAGCTGCTGTTGCCACGCGATCTGCCCAAGAGGATGGATGAGTATCTGACGTTGACCGATTGGTCCCTCTTACAAGAAGTCAGGAAGTGGAAACGGGCCCGCCAGCGTGCAAGACGCCGCCTTGGGTATGAGTGGGGCAGAATTCTCGACCGCGATGTGAAATGGAAAATGGCCTATAGTACTGTACTGAAGGAGAAAGGACAGGAACGAGGAATGGCTTTCCCAAGTCGAGAACAGTTTGAGCAGCAAATTGCGAAAGAATTGCCTGCAAATCTGAAGGGCCTTGAATTTCGTGTGGACATGGCCCCCTTGGATCCACGGCCGGACCCGAAAGACCGACGCGGTAATCCGCTGTATGTCTATGATCCTGGGACGAGGCAAGTTTCGACTGAGCCCCTAGAAGAATTTTTGGATCTCCTGCCTACCAGGCTCATCCAATTTCGAATCTATTCCCTCGACCATGCACATGATGCCGCTCTTTCGCGCGCCGCTGCGACCGTCCTCAACAAAACACCCTCCAGTCTCGAGTCCAACTACTAGACCATCGAGGCTGAAGTGGAGTTCCACGGGTTTAGCTGACTCAGCTGGAGTAGCTTCGGCTACCGAGGCCGTACCGCAATGGCCTCAGGTGTAGCCTAGTGAACTAGTCTTTCAGGGGGGAACAGGGCCTGACCTTGCAGAAGGGGTCCTCGGCTAACACGTTCTCGAACTAGGCAGGTATTTTCATCGGCTGGTCGTTGAGTAATTGGGTTTTCCAAGTCTTCATGACTTCTCGCTGCGTGTCTGATGGGAAGTGGGGCCCCCGCCTCGTCACTGGGAATCGTTTCTCAAAACGCTCGATGAGCTCGAGCGCTTCCGCACTCTCTCCAGCTCGAACCAAGAGCTGCACAAGGCGAAGGTAGGCGGGAACGAGGAGCATAAGGTGGCGGACTTCTTTCGCCTCTTCGGTCACGTACCGATATCCCGACATAGAAACGTCTTGCTTGGTCTTTTCATAGCAGAGCGCTTCGATCATTTGAATCCCAAGACGATCCGTTTCGGCACTGATACTTTGCTGCCACTGTCCGTACACCATGGCCCGCAATTCCTCAGCGGACAGCTGAATTCCGCCTTTCTTGAGGTTGGCCCTAAGCCGTTCGATGACCCCTCTCGCTTCCAACCATCCACCATACAATCCAACCAGCACGCCGGGACAAGGAGTCGCCCTTTTGCATCGCTCCCCAAGAGGGGAAAATCCCTTCTTTGCAACCTGTGACGGCAAGAACACCCGCCCATTCGCCTCAGAACAGACTTCACAAATGTGATCATCGTCCGGAGTCACATAGATGTACATGCGAATGCCTGAGCGATCGAAAATATCGATGGCCAGAATGCGGCCAGCCATGACTTGTAATTGATAGTACTGCCACACCACCAAGAGAACGAGAATGGCCACCATGTACGTCGTGATATCCGGAAACTGAAGTTCTCCAAACATGGCTCCCTCCAGGACACATTACTCCACTGTCCAATCGAGGATACCAGCAGCCATGCGGATCGCATAAAGAATTCTCTGTTTTCTCAATTGGGTACAATTCCTTCCTTCCCCTGAAACCAGGGGGAAACCTCACCAGCCGCATGAGGGGAACCGTGTTTTTTCTGTTCCCGTCCTAACATGGCAGGGATAATGCACCTGTTATCTACAGACAGCTTCGTCGGATGAGATTCAAGAGGAGGC
>JBQTHY010000241.1:0-8164 GCA_052389395.1 Nitrospiraceae bacterium
GCGCCCCGCGCACACCGGATTGGTCGAATGTCTTAATTGAGGGCGGTGCTCGGTGCATGCGCGCCGTGAACGATGCTCCGGACGCGTCACTAAGGATGGGAGTGGGTGAGGAAGGGAAAAAAGACTTAGGAGCTGAAGCGGGATGATGGGGCGCCCGAAGATCACAGTAGTGGGTGCGGGCAATGTTGGAGGAACGACGGCGCAACGATTGGCCGAAAGGGATGCCTACGATGTCGTCCTGGTCGATATCGTCGAGGGCGTGCCCCAGGGCAAAGCGCTCGACATTTCACAGGCAGGTCCTGTGTGCGGGTTCAGCACTCGGGTGGTCGGGACCAACGGCTACGATGAAACTGCGGGGTCGTCAATCGCCGTCATTACGTCCGGCATTCCGAGAAAGCCTGGCATGAGCCGCGACGAGTTGCTGGCGACGAATGCAGAGATCGTGAAATCCGTCGTGACCGAGCTGGTGTCTCGCTCGCCGGAGATCATCTTGATCCTCGTGACCAATCCGTTGGACGCGATGGTGTACGTGGCGCTTCGTGTCAGCGGGCTGCCCAAGTCGAAAATTATCGGCATGGCCGGCGTGTTGGACTCAGCCAGAATGCGCACGTTTATCGCGGCGGAATTGAATGTGCCGGGGCCTGAGGTGCAGGCAATGGTGCTGGGCGGACATGGCGATACGATGGTGCCGCTGCCGCGTTATACGACGGTCAATGGAAAGCCCATCTCGGAATTGATGTCAAAGGAGAAGCTGGACGCGATTGTCGAGCGGACCCGCGATGGTGGAGCTGAGATTGTCGGTTTGCTGAAAACCGGCAGCGCCTTCTATGCCCCCTCGGCCTCGGCGGTGGACATGGTTGAAGCGATTCAGAAAGATCAGAAGCGTGTGTTGCCCTGCGCGGTTCTCTGTGAGGGCGAGTACGGGCTGAAAAACGTCGTCGTGGGTGTTCCGGTGAAGATTGGACGTGGTGGAGCGGAACAGATTATGGAATACGAGCTGACGGTTGAGGAGCGAGCGGCCCTGGAAGCGTCGGCAAATGCCGTGCGAGCGCTCTGTGCCACGGTCGATCGGCTGATGGCATAGGACGGTCAATGGTCATCGGTCATTGGCCAGAAGAACGATCCCACTTCGCTATTGACCCATGACCAGTGACCGATGACTAAACTGTCCGGCTCGCTTGACATTCCGCGAAGGGCTGCAGTACAGACATCGGCTTAGCAGTAAACCATGTGACGAGAGGGACGTATGAAATTTCTTGAAGATCCCATGCAGACGATGGGCGCGGGATTCGCGCTCGCCGTCATTTTGATAGTGGTGTACCTCGGTCTGACCGGCATTGGAGCTGGTGAAGCCGACTGGTTCGGCCTAGTCATCCGCTGGATTCACGTCCTGGCCGGTATTACCTGGATCGGGCTGTTGTATTTCTTCAACCTTATCAATGCCGCGTTCTTGAAGAGCCTGGATGGGCCAACAAAGAATACCGTGATCCCAAAACTGATGCCTGTCGCGCTCAATTGGTTCCGGCATGGGGCGACCGTGACGGTGGTCGCCGGGGTTATCCTGTACGGCTACATGTATTCCAAGGGCGGAACGGGAGCGGTGGCATTGGCGATCGGTGGACTCTTGGGCATCATCATGATGGGCAACGTGCATGGGATTATCTGGCCGAACCAGAAGAAGATCATTGCAGCAGTGACAGCAGCAGCCCAGGGGACCCCGGCGCCGCCGGAGATGGCCCGATGGGGTCGGACGGCACTGCTCGCCTCACGTGTGAATTTCATGCTCTCAATTCCGATGTTGTTCTTCATGGGAGCCGGCAGCCATTTGAAATAAATACCTCGCCCGCCGGGGGGTTACCCTTCGGCGGGTTTCCCTTGCTCATCCCCGACCGTTCTCCGTTGCCCACTATGCCCAGCGTGGGATAGGCCCCCTAGCCCTAACTACTTGAGATTCAGGCCTATTCCAGGGCTGTTACCTTGACGGGCGCTGGTAGCCAGCCGTATAGTACTCTCTCTAAACTTTGGATTTTTCACGCGGGACGGACGATGTCGATTGCTACAGAACCACGACTTGTCCAGAAGTTCGAAGGCGCCCCTTGGGAGATTGAAGGATATCTCAAGGTCGGGGGCTATGAAGCGTGGAAACGTTGTGTCAAGGAGTTGAAGGCCGATCAGGTGGTTGAGGAGATCAAGAAGGCCGGTCTGCGCGGGCGAGGCGGGGCGGGGTTTCCCACTGGAATAAAGTGGGACAAGGTTCTGAATCACCGGGTCAGAGAACGCTACTTTGTGTGCAATGCGGGTGAACATGAGCCGGGGACCTTTAAAGACCGCCACCTGCTGAAGACGTTACCGCATCAACTGATCGAGGGCTGCTTGATCGCTTCACACACGGTGCGGGCTAAGGCCTCCTTCATTTATGTGAACCATGAATACCATGAAGAGGAGGAGAATTTGAAAAAGGCCTTGGCTCAGGCCAAGGAACGAGGATTCCTCGGCAAGAACGTGCTTGGGAGCGGGCTCGATATCGAATTGGAAGTCTTTGAAGGCCATGGGAGCTACGTGGCCGGTGAAGAGACGGCCATGTTGGAGTCGATGCAGGGCCGTCCGGCAATGCCGCGGCAGAAGCCGCCGTTCTACCCGACAGACTTCGGCCTCTATGGCAAGCCGACCCTGGTGAATAACGTCGAGACGCTCTGCAATATTCCGCTCATTCTCGACAAGGGCTCAGCATGGTTTACGCAGGTCGGAACGGAAAAATGTCCTGGGACCATGATGTTTTCCCTCAGTGGCGCGGTCAAGCGGCCTGGTGTGTACGAAATGCCCATGGGTGTGACGATACGAGAGTTGATCGAGACATGCGGCGGGGGAGTGCCTGGCGGCCGGAAGATCAAGGCGGTGTTTCCAGGCGGTCCGTCGTTTTCAATGGTGACTGAGGATCAGCTCGATCTTCCGATGGATTTTGATTCGCTGAAGAAAGCCGGGACGGGGTTGGGCTCGGCAGGCGTGATCGTCGTGGACGATGCGACCTGCATGGTGGCAAAGACCCTGCAGTTTTCGAACTTCTTCAAGATCGAAAGCTGCGGCCAATGTCCTCCCTGTCGGATGGGTACCATAAACTTAGCGGCGTTGATGGCCAAGATTGAAGAAGGCCAGGGGACTCAAAAGGATCTCGATAGCCTCCTTCAGTTGTGCGGATTCGTCAAGGGCACAGGATACTGTACGCTGGTGACGGGCGCGTCAGTCTTGGTGCAAAGCAGTGTGAAGTTGTTCCGCCAGGAGTATGAAGACCATATTCGTCTGCAGCGGTGTCCATTTCGAGCGGTGCCGGCCGGCGTCGGAGCCCATTCCTAAGGAGAGGGAGATGCCGCGAGTGACGTTCCTTCATCCGGAGGGGAAAAGCGGAGAAGTGGAAGTGAATACTTCGCTCCTCGACGCGGCCAAGGCTCTCGGCTTTCCGTTGCATCACGACTGTGGAGGGAATGCATCCTGTACCACTTGCCGGGTTGAAGTTCAGCTGGGGCAGGAGCATCTCTCTGAGATTGATTTTGACGAGCAAGACCTGTTGGATCGGGAAGCATTGAGCGAACCATGGCATCGACTGGGGTGCCAGGCACGTGTGCTCGGAGATGTCATCGTGCGTGTACCGGAGACCACGTGGGAGGCCTCGAACAAGGCGGCAACGGGAGCCCGGGGTGTTGATATTCGGTAGGGGGGTGTTATACTAAGCCAATCTAGGACGCAGGTTGCGGATCTGGAGATATGAGGAGGAAGACGATGGTTACGATTACACCGGTGGCGGAACAAAAGATCAGAGAACTGATGGCCGAGGAGAAGGATGTAGTCGGCCTGCGAGTATACGTCCGTGGCGGCGGATGCCATGGCTACCAATATGGGATGGCCTTCGAATCCAAGATGGCTGAAGATGATACGATCATCGAAATGGGCGACGTGAAAGTCATCATGGATTCCCAGAGCGCCCCGTTACTTCAGGGTGCGGAAGTCGATTACGTGGACAGCGTGCAGGGCTCCGGGTTCTCAATCAAAAACCCGGTAGCCAAGACAACCTGCGGCTGCGGCAGCTCATTCAGCGCATAAGCGGCGTTACAGGGTTGCCCGTGACCGCGCTGGTGATCGGGTTTGTATCACGAGGCCAGGATTGCTCGATGAATGAGCGATCCTGGCTTTTCATTTATTGACCGAGGCGATGAAGGACGATGTCCCAGGTAAACATGACCAGGCGCTATCGGTTCTGCGCCGCACATAGGCTTCACACCGATCACCTCACCCCTCAGGGGAACCGGGCCGCGTTCGGAAAATGTAACAATCCGAACGGGCATGGCCATAACTATGTGGTGCTGGTCACAGTCAAGAGCGGCGGGAGCCAGGAGGCTCGCGACCTTGAACGGCTCGATCGAGTGGTGAACGAGACCATCGTCAGACGGTTCGACCATCAGGATCTCAATTGTGACCCGGAGTTCGCGGAACTCACGACGACCGGAGAAAACCTGGTGAAACTGATATGGGACTTGTTGGTGAAGGAACTGCCGGCCGGGCGGCTCGAGAAGGTCGGCGTCATCGAGACCAGAGATAATTACTTTGAATATGCAGCATCCACGCAGCTCACAGGGGGATCGCATGGCTAAGCGAGGAATGGCACCCAGACATCTGCGACCGGTCGAGGTCGTTAGCGGAAGTGGGAGACCGGCGGACGTAGAAATTATCCAGCCGTTGGTCACGAAGGTGTTGCTCGCGCTCGGCGAGAAGCCGGGCCGCAACGGCCTGCTGAGGACCCCTGAACGGGTCGCCAAGGCGCTCGCCTTCATGACCCAAGGCTATCAGCGCAACGTGGACCATCTCTTGAATGGAGCGCTGTTTCCGATCGAGTACGACGAGATGGTGATCGTAAAAGATATCGATTTTTTCAGTTTGTGCGAACACCATCTGCTCCCGTTCTTTGGCAAGGTGCATGTCGGGTATCTGCCCAATAAGAAGGTCGTGGGCCTCAGCAAAATCCCGCGCATCGTCGATGCCTTCGCGAGACAGCTTCAAGTTCAGGAGCGGCTGACGGTCCAAATTGCTGAAACCCTGAACACAAAACTAAACGCGAACGGGGTAGGCGTCGTCATCGAAGCCCGGCACCTCTGCATGATGATGCGAGGCGTGGAAAAGCAGAATACCATAGCCGTCACCAGCTCTATGTTGGGCGCCTTCCGCAGTCAACCGCAAACCCGCCTGGAGTTTTTGAAGTTGATTCACAGGCGCGGCGTCGGCGACTCCGATTAGGCAGGCTGTTGAAAAAGGCTTGCTCCCTGCCGACCCAACCATAGTGCGTTCAGTCGCCCCTCCTCCCAAGGTTCGTCCTCGCGTCACTTAGAGGCTCGACGTGTCCAGTTCCAGGGCGAAGGCGGCGACAATCTGATTGAAGGCTTCTGGCTGTTCGAAGTTGGCGAGATGTGCAGCGTTTGGAATAATCGCAAGCCTTGCACTCGGAATCCGGTCGGCCATCAACTTAGCATCGGAGAGTGGAGTGGCCTGGTCCAATTCGCCGACAATGACCTGGGTGGGGCAGGTGATCTGACTCAGCAGCGAGAGAGATTCAGGCCGCTCGGCCATCGCCATGAGGTCGGCGGCGATGGCACTAACCCGGTTGCCTTCAATCATGGTTCGGACCATCTGGACAATCTCTGGTTTGGTCTGGATGGTCGCGGGGCTGAGGAGTTTCGGAATCATGATGTCGGCAATCGCGGACGAGCCTTTCTGAACCGCGACCTGAGCCATCTGGAAGCGCCCTTCTTTTCCTTCTACAGTATCTGCCTGGGCTCTCGTATCGGCCAGCACAAGGCCCTTCACGCGGTCGGCATACTTTCGATAAAAGGCAAAGAGGATATAACCGCCCATCGAGAGGCCGACGAGCACCGCCTGTTTGATTGCCAAGTGATCCAATAAGGTTCGGACATCCTCGGCGGCCTGGTCGAGCGTGTGGTGCCCGGGCGGGGCATCCGATTCCCCGTGCCCTCGCAGATCAATCGTAATAATCCGGAACTTTGAGGACAGAGCTTCATCCTGTGCCCTCCACATGGTACGGTTGAGAGGAAAGGCATGGAGAAAGACGATCGGTAACCCGGCTCCCCTGTCGCCGTAGGCCAATGTGATGCCGTTCAGCTGAGTCTTCATTGATTCACCGATGTGCGCACCGTTCGTACCATCGGCTGCCGGCAGCGTCAAGGAGTGGTCCACGCCTGTTTGCTCTGATGAGAGGAGGCGTATAGAATCCCCGCGATTGGTGAGGACTTGCATGACTATCTCTGGCGAACCTCTTCCTGATCTTTTTGCCTCCTCAGAGGGCGAGAAACCCATCGAAGCACCGTTGGCCGACCGGATGCGGCCGCGTGAGTTTGCGGATTTCGTCGGGCAAGACGAGATTGCTGCGCCGGATCGGCCGTTGCGGCGGGCCATCGAGACCGACCGACTTTCTTCAGTCATCTTTTGGGGACCTCCCGGGTCGGGCAAGACGACCTTGGCCCACCTGATTGCCCGCCATACGAAGGCGCAGTTCGTCTCCTTCTCGGCCGTGACCAGCGGCGTTCCCGAATTACGAACGATCATCAAGGCGGCCAAGCAGCGCCAGGCAATCAACGGCCAACGAACCATCTTGTTCGTCGACGAAATCCATCGCTTGAACAAAGCGCAGCAGGATGCCTTTCTCCCGCATGTCGAACGGGGGACCGTCATCCTGGTAGGCGCGACGACCGAGAATCCGTCATTCGAGGTCATCGGCCCGCTTCTCTCTCGTTCCATGGTTGTCTTGCTCAAGCCGCTTGCGGAGGAGGCGTTGGAACAGATTCTTGATCGCGCGCTCACAGACTCCGATCGGGGATTAGGGAAATGGAAGACTCGGTTCACACCGGAGGCCAGGCAACGGCTGATTGCGTTCGGGAACGGGGATGCGCGGGCGCTGCTCACGGCGCTGGAATTTGTGGTGGGGCAGGCGCCGGCTGGATCTGATGACACACGCCTGATTGATGGGGCCATGTTGGAAGCAGCGCTTGGCAGGAAGGCGCTGCGGTACGACAAATCCGGCGAAGAACACTACAACGTCATCTCGGCCTACATTAAGAGCCTCCGCGATTCCGACCCGAACGGTGCGCTCTACTGGCTGGCGCGCATGCTTGACGCGGGCGAGGATCCAAAATTCCTCGCCAGGCGCATGGTGATCTTCGCCTCTGAAGATATCGGCAATGCCGATCCGTTGGCCGTCGTCGTCGCCACATCCATCGCGCAAGCCGTGCAATTCGTGGGGCTGCCCGAGGCTCAAATCAATCTGGCTCAGGGCACGACCTATCTGGCGTCGCGGCCCAAAGACAACGCCTCCTATGTCGGTCTCCTGGAAGCGCTCAAGGACGTGAAAACCCATGGAAATCTAGGGGTTCCGCTCCATCTCCGGAACGCCGTGACAGCTCTCATGAAGGGGTGGGGGTATGGGCAGGGCTACCGCTATGTCCATGACGATCCCCGAGCCAAAGCCGAGCAAACCCACCTCCCCGAGAAATTGAAAGGATGCCAGTACTACCGTCCCAAGCCTCAAGAATAGGGCCGATTTTGGCGTTTTACATTCTTTTCTAATCGGTTATACTTAAACATATGAAACGAGGTGAGGCGAAACCGGCAGGAAGCATGGTCTCCCCGAGCGAGCGGCGGAAGTTTGTGCGTGCCACACTGGTCGGTTCCGCGCTGGTGTCCCCGAAGAGCGGCGGTCGGGCCTGTACAGCGGTGCTTGATAACGTAAACAAAATCGGTGCCGGACTGCATACCAAAGATCGCTTCCCCACTAATGAAAAGGTAACCGTGTCACTTGCGTTCCTGGATTCCAATCAAGTCGAGCAGCAGGAAAAACTCGACGGGACTGTCGCCTGGGTCAGGCCTTGGGAGAAGAAGGGATTCTTGATCGGGGTGGTGTGGGACGAATTGGTGACGCAAGAAAAGAACCGCTGGCTCTACTACTACCTTGAAGAGACGCTCAAGTCCTCAGTCTAGTTCAACGCGCCCAGCTTTTGTTTGACCCCTTCCAATTCAGCTGACAGCGATTCCCAGCGAGCGGTCAATCGTTCGAGGTCGCGTTTCCAGACATCCTGCTCCTGGTGCAGCACGTTCCACTTGCCGAATT
>JBQTHY010000242.1:0-6099 GCA_052389395.1 Nitrospiraceae bacterium
GGACAGGCACCCTTCTTCGGAGCGCCTGTCCCCAAAAGTTCCTTGAAGCCACGAGCGGGGAGCCCACCAGCCGCATCAGTGTATTCGCGATTGCAGTAGAAGCGTTGGTGGATCCCGCCCCTTCCCGTAACTATTCGATGTAGTACCCCACAGGGATTGTTCTTGCTTACCAACCTAGCAGAGTTTTCCTCTCTACCGAGAAGGTATTTCTCGCTCGTTAAGGAATCGCGCCGTTTTCGGTGATGTTCCCTGACAAGCGAGTGGCACTGTGCTTGTTTCCCCCCTATCATGGCGAGAGATCTGACAGAACAGGGCTTCGTCAACACAGAGTTACGAACTTCATTGTTTCGTAAATTGTCGCTCCTGCTCCTGCTTCTTTCTCCGAAGGAGCCGCGAGTCTTTCCCCGACAACAATGGCTACCGGGTCGGCAAACGATCGGAAAATCCTTTCTTCTCTTCTCCAAGTCATGAGGGAGCGATCTCCGGTGAAAGTTTCGAAACGATACCCCCGCGTGGTCCTAGTGCCTGCAGGAGTGACGCCGACGACAAGGAGTATGAGTCTCTCCAGTGGTGCGGCGATGGTCGGTGAGGCACGAACTCAACTCTGCATGCTGGATGGACATCATGGTCCTCATGTTCATCTCACAGTCCATTATGGGCTAGCTCCAAATAGCTCTAGTCCGTTTGCTTATTTATAGGGCCATAATTCTCATCCGCTTTTCCGAAAACAACATTGACCAGACAATGAATGAGAACATAATCAATGAGGGTCTGACCGATTTCGTACGCTCCGTAAGAGATTCCATGTCTCCGGGGCAGAATGCTTCATCGATGACGAATTCGCACCGAGACTCGTCCTGCTACTTCGGGCAAGAGTTTTGAAACTCTTGTCGCCTGAGATCGACGGTTGCTAGACAAAAACCTTATTAGGAAGCGAAACAGAGATAGCCTGCGGCCTCGGCATCGAAGGATTGCGGAGGATCATTAAGAAAGGCCCAGAGAAGCGGCTAGCAGGCTCACACGTGTATGGACTTCGCAATATGGCGCTGCGAGCGGAATGGCTCAAGGGCCGCTTCCAGTTGGTATCTACAGGGAGAAAGGGCACGCAGATCTTCGTGGACCTACCGGCCGCAGCTATCGAAGGAAGGAGTGTCCGATGACGCAAGTTCGTCTCATGCTCGTGGACGATCAAGAACTGTTGCGGATGGGACTCTGTAAATTGTTCGAGGGCTCCAAGACAATTCGCGTGGTTGGCCAAGCTGGCAACGCAGCCGACGCCGTCAGACAAGCGGACCGCCTCAAGCCCGACGTAGTGCTGATGGAACTTCGTCTGCCCGATACATCGGGCGTCGAGGCCTGCCGACGCATTCGGTCCGCCCACCCGCACACGCGCGTTCTCCTTTTCACCGCGTATCAGGATCAAAGCTCGCTTTTGGCGTCCACCTATGCCGGAGCCAGCGGGTTTGTCCTGAAGCAGATTGCCGGGCACCAATTAATCCGTGCGGTTGAAACCGTCGCAAGAGGCGGGTCCTTCATTGATTCGGCCATGGCGGATGCGATCGTGCAACAGATACGCGCTTCGGCGGCGTCTGGTGAGGTGAGGCGGAAAATCGTACTCCCATCCCAGCAGCGGCGGGTCTTGGCCTTGCTGGCGGAAGGCAAAACTAACCGACAGATCGCGGCTGCCCTTTCCCTCAGCGAAAAGACGGTGACCAACTACGTCAGAATCGTCTTTCAGAAGCTCCGGGTGAATTCGCGCTCGCAAGCGGCTGTGTATTTCGTAAAAGATGAGAAGGCGACCGCGGAATACGTATAGGCAGTACTCCTCCATGACTAGGGTTAAAAAATCTCACCAGTAGAGTAGAACCTATCTACCGCCTTCTTCACTATCTGATACTACTTAGGATGATGGGGATCAGTTCCTGTGGATACCTCGCGCAGGACAGCGATCAACGAGCGGGCCATGTCGCGACCTTAAGGTGGAGTATGGCCAACGTCCTGATAGCTGATGATGAGCCCATGGTCATCCACTTGCTCAAGACGATTCTGACGCGTCTCGGTTACAAGGTGCTGGTGGCGGACGGAGGCGAGGCTGCGCTGAAAGTGTTCACGAAATATCGACCCGAGGCCATTATCCTCGATCTCAACATGCCCGGCATGAGCGGGATCGAAGTTCTCAGACGTATCCGCGCGGTCGACAGGCACGTACCCGTGATCGTGTGGTCGGGGGCAGGAACAGAGACGCTGGAACGAAAGGCTCAGAAACTTGGGGTGACCGAGTTCCTGAAGAAGGGGTTTTCTTTGCATGAACTCGGACAGGCAATGAATCGAGTGTGTGAAGCCTATGAGGCCCATCAAACCGAGACCCCCGGGAAAAGGATTGCCTTATGACCGCGCGCGCATCCGCGGATGTGTCTGCGCTTCCTGCGCCTCACCGTATCCTCGTCATCGATGATGATCCAGTGATCCGGTCTCTGCTTCGGCGCCAGCTCGAACAGGCGGATTATGTCGTCATAGATGCGCCAAACGGAAAAGTTGGTCTCGCCATGGGGCGTGACCAGCCGCCGGATATCGTGGTTACCGACATTTACATGCCTGAGAGAGACGGCATCGAGGTCATTCGAGAGATCAGGTCATCGTGGTCGAAGACGAGGATCATCGCGATAACCGGCGGGTCGTTGCAGGATCCGTTTGGGTCGATTGTGAAGCCCGCGGCGCAACTCCTCGGTGCCGATAAGATCCTCATCAAGCCCTTTGATCAACAAACGTTGCTGTTGGCAATCAAGGAAACGCTTTCACGGAACGAAGCGAATAGGCCTTCTACCATGAACCGTCGCAAGCATCCTCGTTTTATGGTCGACTGTCTCAGTGAATATTTTGAGGAGCATTATGCGGGTGAAGCCAGAGTGCTCGATCTCTCCAAAGAAGGCGCTCGGCTGTGCGGGAGCGTACCGATCGCTAAGGGTGCCTATTTGAAGATGGTGATCACGTTGCAGAACCACAGCAGGTTGCTCCGCGTCGATTTGGCCACGACGCGGTGGTCGAAGGGGAATGTATTCGGGGTGGAATTCATCCGGATGGATCCGTACCAGCAAGAGCGGCTTCACGATTGTTTACAGGGCTTCGTAGTCGAAGAGAGTCCTATTGCGCCCGCGGTTTCGTGAAGCATGACAACGGCGAATTGGAGTTTGCGGATATTACGAGAAATCTCAATTGCAAGATTTCCGACTATCCGATCCCTCGGTGTCGTCGCAGCAGTCATGCTGGCGATCCTGATTGGTCTCGACGTGTCCGAAGGATTTGCGAAGGAGGGGCACCGCGACCAGTTGGTGCCCACTGTGGGGATCTCGACCACTGAACCTCCTAGCCTGTGGGGAGTGTGACCCTCGTCAAACCATGACAATCCGCTCACGACTCAAGGATGTCGCCTCGGAACGTTCCCAGGGCTTGGTGCCGACGTCGGGGCCGACCCGCTACCAGCTGATCCTTCTCCATACACTCGTTACCATCGTTTTGTGCTACCAGTTGCTGTTCAGCAAGACGCCGCTGGTCGATCCTTTGTTTCTGGATCTCATTGCCATCGGTTTATTGGCCACCATCGTCGGCTTGCTCGTCGCGCCGATCCGGATGATCGCGTCCACTTGGTCCGTCGCCGCGTTGGCCTTAGCCGACACGATCATGACGACGCTGAGTATCTATATATCGGGCAACGCAAGCTCGGATCTTTACATCACCTACTTCCTGATTATGCTCATTGCCGCCTTCGCGCCAACGCTAAAGCAAATTATCGGGCTGTCCGTGACTTTATGCCTGGTGTACGGAAGCGCTCTGTTCCTGAGCATCGACAGGGCGGGCGAACTGGACGGAGGCCGTCTTCTGCATATTCCGATTCTTCTTCTGCTGGCCGTCTTTTACGGGTTGACCAATGAAGCGGCGCGAATGCTCAACCGCGACAAGACGGCTCTGATAGATTCCATGAACGAGCAACGGCGAGCCGAGCAGGCTCTGCGGATCAGCGAAGAGCGTTATCGCTGCCTTGTGGAAGTCTCGCCCGATGCCATCTTCATCACGAAGTACAATCGCATCGTGTTCATCAATCGCACGGGGATGGCACTCTTGGGAGCAACGGTGGCGGAGCAAATTATCGGGAGATCCGCGTTCGACTTTCTTCATCCCGAGCAGGATCCGGCGATGAACCAGCGGATCCGTCAAGCGCTGGAAAGCGGCAGACGTATTCCGCTCCAGGAGTGCAAGATCCTCCGGCTCGATGGGTCGATGATCGACGTCGAGCTTGTCGGGTCTCCATTGGCTGATCAGGGGTCTGCGACAATGCAAGTCGTCGTGCGGAACATCACCGATCGCCGCCAGCTGGAGGAACAGTTGCGGCAGTCGCAGAAAATGGAAGCAGTCGGACAACTTGCAGGCGGCGTCGCCCATGACTTCAACAACATGTTGCTGATCATCGGGGGTTTCAGCGACCTGCTCGCAAACGATCCCTCGCTCACCGAGGATCAGCGCAACAGTGTGGAACAGATCAGGCAGGCGAGTAAACGTGCGGGCGGGTTGACGACCCAGCTGTTGGCGTTCAGCCGCCGGCAGGTTCTTCAACCAAAAGTCGTCAACCTGGAAAAGCTGGTCGGGAACCTGGAACACATGTTGCGGACGCTGATGGGCGAGAGTATCGAGTACACATTCATCTCAGATCCCCTGGTTGGGTGCGTCAAAGCCGATCCGGGACAAATCGAGCAGTCGGTGATCAATCTAGTGATGAACGCTCGCGACGCGATGCCCCAGGGTGGTCGGCTCATCATCTCCGCGGACAACATTGACCTCGACGAGGAGATGATCCGGCTAAATCATCTGGACGTGAAGCCTGGGCCACACGTCCGGCTTGTCGTGAGGGACACGGGTGTTGGGATGGACGCGGATACCCTGGCCCGTATTTACGAACCGTTCTTTAGCACGAAGCCGAAGGGCAAAGGAACAGGGTTGGGCCTCTCCACCGTCTACGGCATCGTGAGGCAAAGTAGCGGGTGCATACATGTCCACAGTTCGCTCGGACAGGGTACGACGTTCTCGCTCTACTTCCCGCGAGTCGAGGACGTCGTCGACTCCACGGAGGATGAGGGCAGTCAGGGAACGACGTTAACCGGCAGTGAGACAATCCTCGTGGCGGAGGATGAGCCAGGGGTGCGCGCCCTGGTTTCTCGGGCCCTGCGGCAGCATGGCTATACCGTCTTGGAGGCCTCCCACGGCGCGGAAGCCTTGGTCATCAGCGAACAACACACGAAGGCCATCCACTTGTTGTTGACGGACGTGGTGATGCCGCAACTCAACGGACGCGAGCTCGCGGAACGTCTCGTTGCTAAACTGCCGGAGATCCAAGTGCTGTACATGTCGGGATACCCAGACGATGCCGTGCTACGGCGTGGGCTCATCGCGGCGAATACAAACTTCCTCCACAAACCATTTACTGCCAGCGCGGTGGCTAGGCGAGTGCGCCAGCTCCTCAACACGCGCCGGCCAAGTTTGGGGAGCCTCACGAACTAGGGTCGGCGATGCCTTTTCCCGATTATGATTACCCATCGCGGAGAGTAGGTGCCTCTATGCCGAGCGCCGAGAACGGAACGACCCGATGAATAATCGCGACCAAGCAAGCCTTCACGCCGCTGGCACCGCCGCGCATCAGAAATTGTCTCGCCAACCGTACTCCTGGCTGCATCCTCTCATCATCGCAATGACTCTGATCGCACTCCTGGGCGGAGGCCTGGCCCTGCACTACGTGGAGGCGCGTTTGGTACAAAGCGCTGGGGAAAGTCTCGCCTTTGCAGCGTACAGCGCAGTCGATAACCTGGACCGGATGCTGGCCGAACGTTATGGCGATGTGCAGATGATGGCCTATGTAGCCGCCCATCAGAACCCAGGTTCGGCCGAACACGCACGATACTTTGAGCGGATTCATCAAGCCTATCCCGTCTATCTGTGGCTGGCCATTACTGACCGACACGGGCGCGTCATGTCAGCGACGGATGCTGCAACTATCGGAAGTGACTGCAGTACACGCAAGTGGTTTCAGACTGGCCGGCTTCTCCATGCCCC
>JBQTHY010000243.1:0-2129 GCA_052389395.1 Nitrospiraceae bacterium
GGGGGGCCCTCACCGCCACCTAGTTCGTTTCGCGGCCCCCCCCCCCCGCCACCCCCCACGGCGTGGTGTGGGGGCCCACCCCCTCTGGGTGCGCCACCCCCCCGGGGGGCCACCCCCACGACCGCGGGTACGACTGCCTCGTGCTGGAGGACTGTGTCGGCTCGTACTTCCCGGAGTTCCAGGCGTCCGCGCTCGCGATGATCAAGGCACAGGGCGGCATCTTCGGCTGGGTGAGCAACTCGGGGCGTTTTCTGGAGGCGCTGAACAAAGCATAGCGATTCTCAAGGAGGGGAACCATGACCAACGGCGCGACAGCGGTACGGTGGTGGGTGCCCGGGGACTGGAACGGCTTCTTCGGGCTGTTCACGAACGTCGTCCTCAACGTGATCGTGCTGACAGGGCTCTGCCTCGGGGTGGTCAACCTGCCCGAGGAAATCGTGTTCGGCCGCATCCTGCCGGCGCTCGGTATCGCGCTGCCGATCGGTAACCTTTACTACGCCTACCTCGCGCGCCAGCTCGCGAAGCGCGAGGGCCGCACGGACGTCACCGCGATGCCCTACGGGCCGAGCGTGCCGCACATGTTCATCGTCGTGTTCGTGGTCATGCTGCCGGTGTACCTGGCCACGAAGGACGCAAGGCTCGCGTGGCAGGCCGGCCTGGCGTGGGCCTTCATCATCGGCGTGATCGTGCTCCTCGGCGTGTTCGTTGGCCCGTGGATCCGCGCCCACACGCCTCGTGCGGCAATGCTCGGCACGCTCGCCGGCATCTCGATCGCGTTCATCTCGCTGCGGCCGGCGTTCCAGATGTGGGAGGTGCCATGGATCGCGTTCGTCGCGTTTGCGATCGTGCTCGTCAGCTGGACGGCGAACGTGCGGCTCCCCGGCGGGCTGCCCGGCGGGCTCGTCGCGGTGATCGTCGGCATCCTGATCGGTTGGCTCGCGATGGCCTTCGGTTGGAGCGACTTAATGAAGGCGAGCAACGTCCAAGCGTCGTTCGCGCAATTCGGCCTCCACCTGCCGCTGCTCTCGGCCGAGGTCTTCAACGGGCTCGCCAACGTCGCGCCACTGCTCGCCACCGCGATCCCGCTCGGCATCTACAACTTCACCGAGGCGATGAACAACGTCGAAAGCGCGGCGGCGGCGGGCGACAGCTACGACCTGCGCAAAATCCTGCTCGCGGATGGTATCGGCGCGGTGGCCGGGTCGGTCCTCGGGAGCCCATTCCCGCCGGCGGTATACATCGGCCACCCCGGCTGGAAAGCGGTCGGCGGTCGGATCGGCTACTCGCTCGCGACCGGTGTCGTGATCGCGCTGGTGTGCTTCCTTGGCCTCACGGCGCTCCTGCTCGCAGTGGTGCCGCTCGTCGCGATCCTGCCGATCCTGCTCTACATCGGCCTCGTCATCGGCGCGCAGGCGTTCCAGGCGTCGCCGAAGGAACATGCGCCCGCGGTGGTGCTCGCCATCATCCCGAACGTCGCTGCCTGGGGCATCTCCAGGTCGACAGTGCGCTGAACGCTGCCGGCACCGCGTCGGCGACCCTCGGCTTCGACAAGCTCGCCGGGTCTGGCATCGTGTACCACGGGATGCAGCTCCTCGGAGGCGGCGCGGTGCTCGCGGGCCTGGTGCTCGGCGCGATGGCGGCGTTCATCATGGACCGGCAGTTCAGGAACGCGGCAGTGTGGGCGTTCGCGGGCGCGGCGCTGTCGTTCTTCGGGTTCATCCACGGCGAGACGCTCGGCTGGGCCCAGCAGCCGTCGGTCGCGTTCGGATACGTGCTCTTTGGCGTCATCTGTCTCGTGCTCGGCGGACGGAAGGAAGCGCCAGCCTAGGAGGGGGTCGGCGGCTCACTCCGGCTCGATCCCCGCGGCCTTGATGACCCGGACCCCAGTTCTGCAATTCGGTGACCTGAGCAGATTTAAGGGGTCAGACTTTGTTTCAGTGATTTTGATCACAGAAACTGCTATGCCTTTTCGCCGCCCAGAGCAAGAAATGTGGGCCGCGCTCATAGACCAGTCGTTTCTTGGACTGGAGCGGGCCCACATTTCTTGCTCTGGGCGGCGAAAAGGCATAGCAGTTTCTGTGATCAAAATCACTGAAACAAAGTCTGACCCCTTAAATCTGCTCAGGTCA
>JBQTHY010000244.1:0-9269 GCA_052389395.1 Nitrospiraceae bacterium
CCCATGGTCGCCGTCACCCTATTGCATCGACGGGGATATTTCTATCAATGGCTTGATGAACATGGCCGGCAGCATGAAGATCCGGCCGAATGGCCTATCAACGACTTTCTGGAACCAGTCGATCCACGAATCACGGTCGAGGTCGAAGCTCGTCCCGTACGGGTCCGTGCGTGGCGATATGCGGTGAAAGGGGTATCGGGATTCGAGGTGCCGGTGTACTTGCTGGATACGGATCTCATCGAAAACCAACCGTGGGACCGTAGGCTGACCGACACACTGTATGGGGGTGACGACTATTATCGCCTGTGCCAGGAAGTGGTGCTGGGGTTCGGCGGTCATGGCATGTTGCGGGCACTGGGGTATGGCGACATCCCTCGCTTTCACCTGAATGAGGGACATGCGGCATTGCTCGTGCTCGCGTTGCTCGAAGCGAAACTAGCGTCCGGCGGGCCGGACAAAGAGGTCACTTCCGACGTCATTGACGCGGTGCGCGAGCGATGCGTCTTCACCACCCATACGCCGGTGCCGGCAGGCCACGATCAATTTCCCGCCGACCTTGCGCATCGCGTGCTCGGCGACCGCCGATGCGGGTTGCTCAAGGCCTGTGGGCATGACGACAGCTTGAATATGACGCAGCTTGCACTCCGAGGGTCACGGTTCGTCAACGGCGTAGCCATGAAGCATGGTGAGGTCTCGCACAGCCTCTTCCCCGGGTATCCCATTCACTCGATCACTAATGGAGTCCATGCCGTCACCTGGACCGCGGCGTCGTTTCAAGCGCTCTATGACCGGCATCTTCCGGACTGGAGGCATGATCAACTGTCGCTTCGGTACGCGATCAGCATTCCAGCCCAGGAGATTTGGGACGCGCACATGGACGCGAAACGGGCGCTCGTCGACTATGTGAACCGTGAGACGAATGCCGGGTTTGATCGGGACGTCATGACGATCGGTTTTGCCAGACGAGCGGCAACGTACAAACGCGGGACGTTGATCTTTCATGATCTTAACCGATTGACGAAGATCGCCGGTCAGGGCGGCGCGTTGCAGCTTGTCTTTGCCGGGAAGGCGCATCCGCGTGATGAGGACGGCAAGGAGATGATTCGGCGGCTCCACGAAGTGCGGAGTCTGCTGAAGGGCTCGGTGCGCATGGCCTATCTGAGCAACTATGACATGATCCTCGCCAAACTCGTCTGCGCCGGGGTCGATGTATGGCTGAACACGCCGCTGCCGCCCATGGAGGCCTCGGGCACGAGCGGGATGAAAGCAGCCGTCAACGGCGTGCCGAGCTTCAGCGTGCTGGACGGCTGGTGGATCGAAGGTCACCTCGAAGACGTGACCGGCTGGTCCATCGGTGATCGTGTCGAAGCCTGCATGGAACCGAGTGGGAGCATGGATGCCTGCCACGCCGAGGCGCTGTACGAGAAGCTGGAGCAGAAAGTGGTGCCGTGTTTCTACAGGGACCATGAACGGTTCATGGAGATCATGCGGCATGCCATTGCATTGAACGGCGCGTTTTTTAATACCCAGAGGATGATGGCGCAGTATCTCCACAATGCGTATCGTCTGGTCGGACGATACCTCAAAAGCGGCGGCGGTGATCGCTGATCGAAGTACCGGAAGAGAGAGATTATCGAATGCTAAAACGTGTTCAGCCGAATGCCAGCATCCTCACGATCAACGGCGGATCATCCAGCCTCAGGTTCGCCCTGTTTCAAGACGCGGACCCTCCAGTGCCGGTGGTACGCGGCATGGTCGATCGGATCGGGCTTCCGGATAGCGTGATGGTGGTGAACCATGTCATGACGCAACAATCGGAACGTCGTACCTTCAACGCACGTGACCATACGGCCTGCGTGAGTCTGTTGATGGAATGGCTGGAGCGCAACGTCGGCATCGAACATCTGCGTGCCATCGGGCATCGTGTCGTCCATGGCGGCATGACCTATAGCCGACCTGAACGTGTGACGCCGGACATGCTGGTAGAGCTACGGCGGATCAGCCTTTACGATCCGGAGCATCTGCCGGCAGAGATCGACCTCATCGAGGCATTCAGACGGCGATATCCGACCCTCGCTCAAGTCGCTTGCTTCGATACGGCGTTTCATCGCGACATGCCGAGAGTCGCCCGCCTGCTGGCGATCCCCAGGCGCTACGAGAAGCTGGGCCTCCGGCGCTATGGGTTTCACGGGTTGTCCTACGCCTTTCTGATGAAGGAGTTGGCCAGGGTGGGAGGACGCGATGAAGCGAACAGCCGTGTCATTCTCGCCCATCTCGGAAACGGCGCGAGCATGGCGGCGGTCAAGGAGGGAAAAGCCGTCGACACGACGATGGGCTTTACCCCTGCCTCAGGCATGCCGATGAGCCGGCGATCGGGAGATCTCGATCCAGGGCTTGTTTCCTATCTTGCGCGAACGGAAGGGATGGGCGTGGATGAGTTCCATAAGATGGTCAATACAGAGTCGGGTCTGCTCGGTGTCTCAGAGATCAGTCCTGATATTCGGGATTTGCTCGTGCGTGAGCAGAGCGATTCTCGCGCAGCCGAAGCAGTCGCGTTGTTTTGTTATCAGGCCGGAAAATGGATCGGCGCGCTGGCGGCCACGATGGGCGGTTTGGACACATTGGTCTTCAGTGCGGGCATCGGTGAGAATTCTTCGGTCATTCGCGCGCGCATCTGTGATGGATTGCAATTTCTCGGCCTAGGCTTCGATGACGCGCGCAACGACGCCGGTGAAGCCGTGATTTCCAAGGAAGGCAGCAGGGTGACCGTGCGGGTCATTCATACGGACGAAGAGAGTGAGATTGCCCGGTCCGTCTTTGAGCTGGTGCGACCGGACTAGGAGGATCGACGAGGAGATTGTCCAACGAATGAGGAAAAAGACGTTAAGTTCAGAATTGCTGAAGAAAATGGACGCCTATTGGCGCGCTGCCAATTATCTCTCTGTGGGGCAAATCTATCTCTATGACAATCCACTGCTGAAAAAACCGCTTGCGCGTGCCCATATCAAGCCACGCCTGCTCGGCCATTGGGGTACGACACCTGGGTTGAACTTCATCTATGTGCATCTCAACCGGGCGATCAAGGAGAACGATCTCAACATGATCTATATCGCCGGTCCGGGCCATGGTGGGCCTGGGCTCGTCGCGAACGCCTACCTCGAAGGTACCTACAGCGAAGTCTATCCCAACGTCTCGCAGGACGAACGTGGCATAAAACGGCTGTTTAAGCAGTTTTCTTTCCCCGGTGGCGTTCCCAGTCACGTTGCGCCGGAAACCCCAGGCTCTATACACGAAGGCGGCGAATTGGGGTATTCACTCTCGCACGCATATGGGGCCGCATTCGACAATCCGGACCTGATTGCAGCCTGCGTGGTCGGCGACGGGGAAGCGGAAACCGGCCCGCTTGCGACAAGCTGGCATTCCAACAAATTTCTCAACCCGCTCACCGACGGCGTCGTCCTGCCCATCCTCCATCTGAACGGCTATAAGATCGCGAGTCCTACGGTCCTGGCCCGTATCAGTCATGACGAGCTGAATCACCTCTTCCGTGGCTACGGCTACATTCCCTATTTCGTCGAAGGCCACGATCCCCGAAGGATGCATCGACTCATGGCCTCTACGCTCGATTCCGTTGTGAAAGACATCCAAAGTATTAAGGCCGCCGTGCGCCGAGACGGCGCCAAGGAGCGCCCGCTTTGGCCCATGATCGTGCTCCGCACACCCAAAGGCTGGACCTGTCCGAAGCAGATCGATGGGCAGCGGACCGAGGACTACTGGCGCTCTCACCAGGTCCCTCTGGGCGAGATGGACAAGCCGGCACACATCAAGATCCTTGAGCGGTGGATGAAGAGCTATAAGCCCGAGGAGCTGTTCAACAAGACAGGACGATTCAAGCCTCAATTAGCCGAGCTGGCACCCCAGGGAACGCGTCGCATGAGCGCAAATCCCCACGCCAACGGCGGTCTTCTTCTTAAGGAGCTGCGTCTGCCGGATTTCCGCGATTATGCCGTCAAGGTGACGAAACCGGGTGCGCTTGAAGTCGAGTCTACCCGCCTCATGGGGAAATTCCTGCGGGACACGATGAAGTTCAACAGGGAGAGCCGGAATTTCCGTCTCTTCAGTCCGGACGAGAATAACTCAAATCGCTGGCAGGACGTGCTGGAGGTGACCGACCGTGCGTGGATGGCGGACCGCTATCCGTACGACGATCACCTGGCGCCGGACGGCCGGGTGATGGAGATGCTCAGTGAGCACCAGTGCCAGGGTTGGCTGGAGGGGTATCTCTTGACCGGCCGGCACGGATTCTTCTCGTGCTATGAAGCGTTCATTCACATCATCGACTCGATGTTCAATCAACATGCCAAGTGGCTGAAGGTCTGCCGCCACATCCTCTGGCGGAGGCCGATTGCCTCGCTGAATTATCTGTTGTCCTCCCACGTGTGGCGGCAGGACCATAATGGCTTCAGCCACCAGGATCCCGGCTTCATCGATCATGTGGTGAATAAGAAGGCCGAGGTGATCCGGGTCTATCTGCCTCCAGACGCCAATACCCTCTTGTCCGTCACCGACCACTGTCTGCGCAGCCGTGGTTACGTCAATGTCATCGTCGCGGGCAAACAGGCCGCGCCGCAATGGCTGAACATGGACGACGCGATCAGACATTGCACGGCCGGCATCGGCATCTGGGAATGGGCGAGCAATGACAAAAACAGTGAGCCGGATGTGGTGCTGGCCTGTTGCGGCGATGTTCCCACGATGGAAACGCTGGCGGCCGTCTCCCTCCTGCGTAGGTATCTGCCGGGCTTGAAAGTGCGCGTGATCAACGTTGTGGACCTCATGAAGCTGCAGCCGCCCACCGAACATCCAAACGGATTACCAGACAAGGACTTCGATGCTCTCTTCACGACGGACAAGCCGATCATCTTCGCTTTCCACGGCTATCCTTGGCTGATCCACCGGCTCACCTACCGGCGGACCAATCACAAGAACTTGCACGTGCGCGGCTACAAGGAAGAAGGAACGACCACGACGCCGTTCGACATGGCGGTGATGAACGATCTCGATCGCTTCCATCTGGTCGCCGACGTCATCGACCGGATACCCCTGCAGGGCTCTCGTGCGGACTATGCAAAACAGGCCCTCCGCGACAAACGTATCGAACATAAGGAATACATCGCCGAACATGGGGAAGACATGCCGGAGATCCGGCACTGGAAGTGGAGCGGGAGCAGGAAACCTGGGCGAGGAGCACGCGCATGATTACGAAGACCTCGTTCTCCATCTGGTACGCCATCCTGACTAAATGGGCCACGATATTGGTCCACGACTTCATCCAGGCTCTGAACAGGATCGAAGAACCGCCAAGCAGCCGGTTCAGGACACCGGCGACCACGGCTCGACGCAGAGTCCCGCTGGGTGTCGCCTTCGGCGACAGTGCCTCCATGTTGCCATGTGCCAACCCCCCTGTTGTTTAGATCCAACCCCGCGAGTCCTTCGGAAAAAACATGTGAACCCCGTACCACAGCATCATCCATCCTCCGTAGCAGACTACTGCGGAGGACGGACAGCCGTGGCGTCGGCGCACTACCCTTCGGGGATGATACGCATTCCTCCCCGCCTTCAGAGGTGGGGTTTCCTGTAGTACGGGGTGAATTTTCCATCAAGAATGTGCTATCGAAGAGGGCCTGTGACGGCGTCCAGCTTGCACCATAGAGAACGCCAGAGGGGAGGAGAGGCATGTGCTGGAAGGTTCCGTTTGACCTGTGCATTGTCGGAATGGTTGTCATCGCCTTCGTACTGGCTGGACAAGTGTACGCTGGCGACTCAAATGACAAGAAGCCGGGGGATGACAAGAAGCGGGAGGTAGTGCAAGACTGTCGGTATGATCACAATAGCAGTGGCACCAGCAGCGGGGCATTCCCGAGCGACGACGTGTTCAGACCTCTGATTGCGGACCCGAAACAGCCCCAGTTCTTTGCGATCTGGCAGGCGACAAAGATACGGACAAATGGAGCTTCAGCCAATATCGGGTCGGTGGCGCTAGGTGAGAACTTCGGGTTCTACACAAAGAGGTATGGCTGCGACGGTGTGCAAATCAGTCTGCTCACCGGCGTCTTTTCGCAATTCAACCTGGACAAGAAGAACGCCGAGCTGATCAATACCGACTTCATCGTGGGCTTGCCGGTGTCGCTTCGTGTGGGAGACTGGTCCGCGAGAATCCGGCATTATCACCAAAGTAGCCATATTGGCGATGAGTTCTTGTTGAGCAACCCAGGATTCAAGCGGGTGAATCTCACGTATGAAGAGATCGAGGGGATTCTCTCCTACGATTACAAATGGGCTCGAGGCTATGTGGGAGGAGGGTATCTGTTGTATCGCGAACCGGAGACGATCGACCGCAATCGAGTACAGTGGGGGTTTGATGTGCGCGTTCCCTCCATAGCCTCGAAGCTGGGGTGGCTCTTTGAGAAGATGAGTGTCATCCCTGTATTGGCGGTTGACTTTAAGGCTTTTGAGGAGCTTGACTGGATCATCAATACAAACTTACTTGCCGGCATGGAATTGTCCAGGCTTGATTCAATCCGACGCTTTCGGATCATGTTCAACTACTATCATGGCTTCAACCCCTACGGACAGTTCTTCACCCAAAAGATCGAATCGTTCGGGATTGGGGCCTATTTCTTGTTTTAGCGGCAAGACGAAGGCGGCAGAACCGGGAGGATGGAACGAAGGCGATGAATAAGAAAATCCCGTTTTCCTTCTTGTACATCTTGCTCGCCATTTGGGCCGTGGTTCTGGTGCATGATTTCATTCATACCCTGAACAAGATCGAAGAACTGCCGTATAGCCAGTTCAAGAGTCTGATGGCGGCCGGCAAAGTGGCGGAAGTGTCGGTGAGCGATCATCTCCTGACCGGAAAACTCAAGCCCGAAGGAGAATCTAAAGAGGGGAAGTTGTTTACATCGATCCGCGTCGAGGATCCGGATCTGGTCCGGGAGCTCAATCAATACGGCGTCACGTTCACCGGCGTGATTGAATCCACGTTTTGGCGCGATCTCCTGTCATGGCTCTTGCCTGTCGCCCTGTTTGCCGGCATTTGGTTCTTCATCTTTCGCCGGTTGGGTCAAGCTCAAGGCGGTTTTATGCAAGTCGGGCAATCCAAAGCGAAGATCTACGTCGAAAAAGACATCAAGGTGACGTTCGCGGATGTCGCCGGCGTGGACGAAGCGAAAGAGGAACTGCGCGAGGTAATAGAATTCCTCAAGACTCCGGAGAAGTTCACTAAACTGGGTGGAAAGATTCCGAAGGGCATCCTGTTGGTTGGCCCGCCGGGGACCGGGAAAACGCTGCTGGCTCGTGCCGTGGCGGGCGAGGCCAGGGTGACGTTCTTCAGCATCAGCGGGTCGGAATTCGTGGAAATGTTCGTGGGGGTCGGCGCGGCTCGGGTCCGTGATCTGTTCGATCAGGCGAAGCTGAAGGCCCCCTGCATCATCTTCATCGACGAGCTGGATGCGCTCGGGAAGGCTCGGGGTATGGGACCCATGGCGCATGAGGAACGGGAGCAAACACTCAACCAGCTGTTGGTCGAGATGGACGGGTTCGACCCCCGTGTCGGGGTGATTCTCATGGCGGCGACGAACCGCCCCGAGATACTCGATCCTGCGTTGTTGCGTGCGGGCCGGTTCGATCGTCATGTCGTGGTAGATCGTCCGGATAAAGCCGGACGTCTCGCTATTCTCCGCGTGCATGCCAAACAGGTGACGCTGGGTCCCGATGCCGATCTCGAGAACATCGCCGCGATGACTCCCGGCTTCTCAGGAGCCGATTTGGCGAACATCGTCAACGAGGCGGCGTTGCTCGCTGTGCGCCGTAGCAAGGACCAGATCGGTTTTTCCGAATTACAAGAAGCGGTCGAGCGAGTCATTGCCGGTTTGGAGAAAAAGAATCGCGTCTTAAACAGGATGGAGAAGGAGCGAGTGGCCTACCATGAGACAGGCCATGCGCTTGTCGCGCTGTCCGTGCCGGGGTCGGACCAGGTGCAGAAGATCTCAATCATTCCGCGCGGCGTCGCGGCGCTCGGGTACACGCTTCAGCTCCCGACTGAGGACCGGTTCTTGATGACGAAGACCGAGCTGGAGAACAAAGTCGCCGTCTTGTTAGGAGGACGGATCGCCGAAGAAGTGATATTCGGCGATGTCTCCACCGGCGCACAAAACGATCTCGTGAAGGTGACCGACATCGCCAAAAGCATGGTGAAGGCCTACGGAATGAGCGAGAAACTGGGGACCATCACGCTGGAGCGAGAACGACAGCCGCAGTTCGTGCAGATTCAAGTCGCGTCTGAAAAAGGTGATTACTCCGAAGAGACCGCCCGGGAAATCGATTGTGAGGTACGGAGAATCATCGACGAACAGTATGAGCGGGTGAAGCGGCTGCTGGGAGACAAGAAGACCGCGTTGCAGGAAGGGGCGAAGCTATTGTTGGAGCGAGAGGTGATCACTGGAGAAGAGCTGAAAGCGATCATGGACAAGGCTTGAGAGGGTCGCAGGGAGAGGAGGGCGGGACATGCCCACAGGCGACTTCCTGCAGGAAGCAATTGTTCTTGCGCCGGCGTGGATCGTGGTGAACCGGCTCCTGGACATTGTGGCACTCCTGCCCTTCGCGAACCTACCCGTCCCTCAATGCATGGTTGCGATCGGATTGCGGTAGCTCGCGATCGTCGCGCCGACGGTCGCTTGGGCTCTGTGCTGAACGGCAGAGTCGAGTAAGCAGGACACCTGAGCGGAGTATGCCGGTGGAACAGCAGGCAACCGTCTCTGTCAGCGACAACGTGATTCACTGCCGAGGGCCGTGGACCCTTCCGAACTTGGCCGCGCTGGAGCGTCGAGGCGGGATCTCCCAATGGCCTGATGCTCCCACCGTGATTTACGACGCCGGCGGGGTGACCGCTATGGATACCGGCGGAGCCCTCTTGCTGCAGCAGAGCATCAACCGCCTGCGTCATACGGGCCAAAAGACCTCCATCCGTGGGCTGAAACCTGAATTCGCAGAGCTCCTTCAGACGGTTGAGGCCCAGTGGCCTCGCCTCGAGAACGGGCGCGCCGTCCGTCGAGCCGGATTGGAGGAACGCCTTGGCCGGGCCGCGCAGCATCGAAGAGAGTCGGCCGTTCGTGCTCTCGCCTTTCTCGGGGAGAGCACCATCGCGTTCTGGCGATCGCTGATGCGGCCACGTTCCATTCGATGGCGGGCTCTGTTGCGGGTGTTGGAAC
>JBQTHY010000245.1:0-1514 GCA_052389395.1 Nitrospiraceae bacterium
AGAACTCGTCGGGCTCGGCGTTTCGCAGATTGATCTGAGCGCGGGCTGCTTGCGTGTCATGGGACAGGGCGCCAAGGAGCGTGTCGTGCCGATCGGGCAGACAGCGCGGGACGTGCTTGCCGAATACCTGGACCATGTGCGCCCGACTCTCCTCAGAGGCCGTCTGTCCCGCGCGGTGTTCGTATCACGGCGTGGGCCGGCACTGACCAGGCAGGCATTTTGGAAACTGTTGCGGCAACGCGCGCGGCGCGCGGGGATTGCCAAGCCGATCTCGCCGCACATGTTGCGACATTCCTTTGCGACGCATTTGCTCGAAGGAGGTGCTGATCTCCGCGCGGTCCAGGCTATGCTGGGTCACGCCGATATCGCAACGACACAGATCTACACGCACGTGGAGCGCAGCCGACTGCAGCAGGTCCATCGCCAACATTTTCCGCGACAGACCAGTCGACGACGGCCTTATCCATGATTGTGTGTTCGTCTGGGGATTTGCCGATTCCTCCTTGTGAAAGGAAGGGAACCTACTGCAAGAAGAGTGCGAGAACTGGTTGACAAGGTAGCAGGGACTTGATAACCTCCGCCAATGTTGCTAGGAAAATCAGGCGGATAGCTCAGTTGGGAGAGCGCTGCCCTTACAAGGCAGAGGTCACAGGTTCAATCCCTGTTCCGCCTACCAGTCGGTTGCTGGAACGCGGACAGGGGACAAGAGCATCCGAGGATCAGATTGAGACCTTAGGATCTGACCGACGACCATACCTGTAGTCTTGTTGTTCCGAACTTCCGCAATACGTAGACGTTTAAGGGGCCGTCGTTCAGCCTGGTTAGGACGCCAGATTGTCAATCTGGAGGTCGCGGGTTCAAATCCCGTCGGCCCCGCCATTTTCCCCAGTGTTTGGTACAATCCTTGTCACCACGCCGCTCACTGAGTCGAGGAGGGAGAGCCTAGACCCGCATGTTCCAAGCTGATCCCATGGGACTTATCAGTTCGCTCGGGGTTGTCTCTAAGGTTGTTCTGCTTGTGCTCTTCTGCTTTTCCGTCATTTCATGGGCCATCATTCTGTATAAGGGGTCGGCCTTCCGTGCAGCCGATGCTGAGGACCGCCGATTCATGGCGGTATTGTCTAAGGCCAAAGACGTGGAAGAAGTGAGGCGGCATGCCCGACGGACAACGGGGAGTCCTTGTGCAAAGATTTTCCACGGAGTGGTGGACCGGCTTGGGTATGCCCCAGGAGAAAGCCGGGATTCCCATGATGGCAGCGGCGGAACGCCGGTGTATGACCGGCATCTTATGGAGCGGACAGCATCGCATATCGCCCAGGGCCAGATTGCCAAGCTGGAATCGTTTTTGCCGTTTCTTGCGACGACCGGCAACATCAGCCCGTTCGTAGGTTTGCTGGGCACTGTGATGGGGATCATCGATTCGTTCCGAGAAATCGGCTTGCAAGGCACGGCCAGTATTTCCGCCGTGGCACCAGGCGTCTCTGAGGCCTTGATTGCGACTGCGGCGGGATTGT
>JBQTHY010000246.1:0-10912 GCA_052389395.1 Nitrospiraceae bacterium
GTTCGACTCGGGTAGGCAAGCGCTCTTCTTGGGCGCGCAACTCAGGCGTTAGCGCTGCGCCGAAATCCTCCGCCTCGAATACTTGACGAATCTCGATCTCACTATCCTCGTTGTGCGGGTTAGGGCAGCGCTTGACCCACTCGATGGCCTCCTCCTTCGACTTGCACTGCCAGAGCCAATAGCCGGCGATCAGCTCCATCGTCTCGATGAATGGTCCATCGATCACGGTTCGCTTGTTCCCGGAGAACCGGACGCGCGCGCCTTTCGAACTCGGGTGGAGTCCATCGCCGGTAAGCAACACGCCGGCTTTGACCAGCTCTTCGTTGTACTTCGCCATCTCGGTCAAGAGCTTCTCACTGGGCATGACGCCCGCTTCCTAATCCTTTGTGGCTTTGACAATAATCATGAATCGCATGGTGCATCTCCTTTCTAACGTTTAACTTTCAACTGAATCTTCGACCGATTAGCCGCCCGCCATGGCGCCGACGATCAGCAGTGGATCGACTCCGCTCACAACAGCCTCCGGCAGCGGAGCATCCGGTGATTCTTGAGACAGATCCTGCTCGCACGCAAAGAATCTCACGAAGGCGCGACGCTTGTGGGTCATATGATCGCGGATTGTTCCCCGCAGCATTGGATAGCGTGCCTCAAGCGCATCGAGCACGGCGCGCTGCGTGACCAGACCGGAGACGTCCAACGTCACTTCGCCATCAATCCGAGCCAGTGCTCTCAGATGTTGCGGCAGCAGAACTCGAATCATGGATTGCTCGTGCAAAAGCTTATGGCGTATAGCCTATGGTACAAGCGATGAAAGCCATCGTTTTCATATTAGTTCGTGCGATCAGCTATTCGCTAAAAGCCATACGCTTTTCCATTCCAGCCGTTACAGCGTTTGAACTTCCACCGACAGCACCGCCGGCAGATCCCGAGCAATCGGCTCCCAACTGTCTCCGCCGTCCGCGGACCCGTACACCTGCCCGCCGGTGGTGCCAAAATAGATCCCGCATGGGTCCAGGTGATCTACGGCCATCGCGTCGCGCAACACATTCACATAGCAGTCGCGTTGCGGCAACCCTTTCGTCAGCGGTTCCCACTCGTGGCCGCCTGTGCGGCTCCGGTACACGCGCAGTTTGCCGTCAGGTGGAAAATGCTCCGAGTCGCTCTTGATCGGAACCACGTAGATGGTGTTCGGCTCGTGGGCGTGGACGTCTATCGGAAACCCGAAATCGCTCGGCAGGTTGCCGCTGATTTCGTGCCACGATTCGCCGCCATCATCGCTCCGCAACACGTCCCAATGCTTTTGCATGAAGAGTACGTTCGGCCGAGTCGGATGCATGGCGATGCGGTGCACGCAATGGCCAACGTCGGCATCGGGATCGGGAAGCTCGTACTTGGACTGCAGGCCGCGGTTGATCGCCCGCCAGGTCTTGCCGCCGTCATCGGTCCGGAAGGCGCCAGCCGCCGAGATGGCAATGTAGATCCGCCGAGGGTTGGTCCGGTCCTGGATGATCGTATGCAGACACATGCCGCCGGCACCCGGTTGCCACAGGTTGCCCTTCACCTCGCGAAGACTAGCCAGCTCCTGCCAGGTGCGCGCGCCGTCGGTTGAACGGAACAAAGCGGCGTCCTCCACTCCCGCGTACACCGTATCCGGATCGGTCACCGACGGTTCGAGGTGCCACACCCGCTTGAATTCCCATGGCCGCTGCGTGCCGTCGTACCACTGGTGCGTGGTGAGCGGCTTGCCGGTTTCAGCAGACGTGTCATACACAAACTTGTTGCTCACGCCGGCAGGGGGGTCGTATGGACCTGGGATCTTCTCGCCGCCGGGCGTCTCCCACGTCTTGCCGCCGTCATCCGAGCGCTGGATGATCTGCCCGAACCAACTGCTGGTTTGCGAGGCATAGAGGCGATTCGGATCGGCCGGCGAGCTCTTGAGATGGTACAGTTCCCAGCCCGCAAAGAAAGGGCTGCTGATCTCCCAGCGTTTCCGCTTGCCGTCCGACGTCAGAATGAACGCGCCCTTGCGGGTGCCAACCAATAACCGCACATTGCTCATGGCCTACTCCTTCCTCTGCTTTGCATCGAAACGAAGCATCTGCACAGCCAGCGCCTCAGTCCTCCACCGTTCGCGAGAGTCGGGGAAGGTTACACGTACCGATCATGATGGCGAACCCAGTCCATCGTATGATCAGGGTTCTCATCCCTCCCTTTAGGAACGAGATCCAGCCAGTTGTAGGCGCAATTCAAGATATCCAGCCCGCGCGCATAGGCCGAATAGGTGTGGAACACCTCATGGTTTCGCCGATAGAAAAAACTTGCGCCGGGCATCTCGTCACTCATGTACGGACCATCGGCGTAGTTATAGAAAGCGTGCCCAGACCGTTCGTCTTGCTCCGTAAACGAGACCCCGAAATCATAGTTGAAGTCGGATCCGAATGAAGACACCCATTTGAAGTTCCAGCCCATGCGCTTTTTAAATTGTTCGATCTTGGAAAGCGGAGCACGCGAGACGACCACAAAAGATACATCGCGGTGAGCGAGATGAACTGGGATGCCTTGAAAGCCGTCAGCCCAGTACGAACAACTCTTACAGCCCTGATCCCAGTCTGGACCGAGCATGAAATGATACATCGCCAGTTGCGATTTCCCATCAAACAGGTCCACTAACGTCTGCTTGCCTGTTGGGCTATCGAACGAATAGGTTTTCTCTATACGTCGCCAGGGGAGAGCCCGAATTTGAGCCGTCATGTGGTCTCGCAGCCTGGTGAACTCTTTTTCTTTGGCGAGGAGTTTTCTGCGAGCCTTCAACCATTCTTCTTGTGAGACAATCTTGTTTTGCATGGCAGCCTCCAAGGTGACAGATTCAGCGGTCCGATTCTTGATCAATGTCAGAGCATTCATCGCTCGTCTCTCGTCGTTCGACAAATTCCGCGCGACAGGCGAGGCGCGCGCGACTGGCGAGACTCGTAGAGAGAATACGTTCAGCTAGTCTCGCTTTTCTCGCAAGTCTCGCTGAGATAGCCATATACGCGTCAGGCTTCACGATTATCGAGAGCAGGCAGCCCAGCCACCTCCCTTACTGGACGGAATTCCACCGTCCCAATGCGCGCGCCGGGGACCAGCCCCGCAATGGCAATGGCTTCGTCCAGGTCCTTGGCCTCGATGAGGAAATAGCCCGCGAGCTGCTCTTTCGTCTCCGCGAACGGTCCGTCGGTCACGAATTCCTTGCCGTCGCGCACCCGAACAACTGTCCCCGTCGCCGCTGGATGGAGCGGCGACGCATGGATGTACTGCCCCTTGCCGTGGAGGTCGTGGCAGAGTTGAATCGATTCCGCCAGCATCTCCCCCCGCACAGCCCCGCTGATCTTGGCGAAGGTGTCTTCATTGTGATGAACCAGCCACAGGTATTTCATGCGGCGACCTCAGTTATTGTGTGTTGACCTCCCTGATCGGTCGCACCTCGATGCTCCCTAACCGCGCCGACGGAATTCTCGAGGTCACCTGAATGGCGTCGTTCAGGTCCCTGGCCTCGATGAGAAAGTAGCCGCCGAGTTGCTCCTTGGTCTCAGTGAACGGCCCGTCGGTAGTCGAGACCTTTCCGTTCCGCACCCGCACCGTGGTCGCCGTGTGGGTGGGCTGCAGCGGGTTGCACCCGACTAAGTGGCCGCTCTTCTTGATGTCGTCTTTGAACGAGGAGTACTCAGCATATAGCTTATCCACCTCGGCCTTCGGCATCTTTTGCCACAGGGTCTCGTCTTCGTAGATCAGACACAGGTACTTCATACCTCCCTCCTTACATCTGGAAAGGCTGTTGACACTAGATAGTCGTACAGCGAAGCCCAAAATCGACAACGAGCAAATACCACACCGATCAACCTCATCATTGGCCAGTCCATTAGCAGTCATCCGATCGTGCGAGGACGGGCTTGATATCGACAACTGGTGTCCCATCGATGGCCTCCATGGGCGCGACCCTTAACCTACGCTCGGCGACCTCTAAGACCGACACCCGATGAAGTCCCACAGGGTTGGGACGATCCGGCGACCGCGTGGCAAACACGCCCGTCAACGGCGCTTCGAGTTTACCCCGTGGGTGCACCTGCAGGACATTCCGTTGTGCCCGGTGAAGCCACGTGAGAATGATGAGTTCGTCGGCGACCTTGATGCCGACAAGCCCTTGCGCGACTGGAGCCGTGAGTTCCAGCCACGCGTCGGGTGCACCGTCATCCCCCTGAAGAGGTGCGCTCTCGAGAGCAGTCAGTCCGGAACGGATGATCCCGATTGGTTCGATCGTGTAGCTGTGTTCATCCATTTCACGCTCCACTGGTGCGGAATCAAATAATTCACGGCGCAGGCGTGCAACATGGCTATTTCTTCCTCGGGCCGAAGTCCGGCTTCTCGAAGATCTGGCGAATCTCGGTCTCCCCCTCCCAGCCTGGCCAATGTTCTTTGTGCAACTCCATGAAGCGCATTGTCTGTTCGATCGCCTCTTTCCTCGATTCGACCTCTACCACAGCGTAGCCGCCGATCACCTCACTGGTTTCGATGAACGGCCCGTCGGTCACGGTAAACTTGCCGCCGGCTAGCCGGACGCGCGCTCCCACGCTACTCGGGAAGAGCCCACCGGTCTCGATCAGGGTGCCTTCCTTGATGCCTTCATCGCTGAGTTTGGCAATGGCGTCCATGAGCGCTTTGGGGGGAGGGCCTAGATTCTCGAGGGACTTGACCATCGTCATGAATCGCATTGTGGTGTCTCCTTTCTCGTGTCCACTGTTTGTAGAATTGATCGTTCACACCATAGTCGTTTGGGAAGGCCAAAATCGACAGCGGTTTCCATTCCCCATGATTGGGCAATTGACATGTTCATGTAAGCGAGTGATATTCCAGGTACAATAGGGTTTCGTTCGGTAAGGAAGTTACCACGCGTGGGCCGCTTGAATCGCGGTCCCCCTGGAGCACCTCATTGATCTGTAGTCCTCATTCGGTAATTAGAGGGCAACACATGCGTTGAGCACAAGGCGAGAAGGATCATGAGTTCTGTGACATTTCAACCACAACCGCACGATGAGGCCGCCGTCCGCGACCTTTACCAGCAATTGATGGAAGGGTGGAACCAAGGAAGCGGCGAGGCCTTTGCAGCCCCGTTCGCGGAAAATGGAGATCTTATCGCGTTCGACGGAACCCACTTCCGAGGACGACAAGAAATCGTCCCGTTTCATCAGCGACTCTTTGAAACGCATCTCAAGGGAACGCGCCTCGTCGGCCAAGTCACGAGCATTCGCTTTTTGGGCCCGGACGTTGCCTTGATACACGCGCGCGGCGGAACTATCATGCGTGGGAAATCAGCGCCTGCTCCCGAGCGAAATTCAATCCAGACTCTCGTCGCAAGCAGGAGTGATGGTGGGTGGCGTCTCGCAGCGTTTCAGAATACGAGAGTCCGCCCAATCGGTCGGAACGTTGGGGGGACCTTTATCTGGCTCTTCTCGGACTGGCTTTGGAAGGTTTTTCGTCCGAGACGATGACCACCTTGCACAGCTTGTTCGGGATAATTGAATCACGGTCCTCTACTCCGGCTTAGCCTGAGCGGCGCCAGATCATGATCACATTACTCACCAGAGCTAGTCCGACACGGGCCGTTTTGGCCCGGTAATTCGGCTAGGCGTCGTTCCAGAAACCGCCGCTCCGGTTCTTGTTGGGTGAGGCCAAGGCCAGCTCGTAGGACACACGGGCATCCGCCGTTGGCCCGAGTCGCTGCGTCCTAGAATGGCATCAATCAGCTGCAACTTGCTGAGGGCCTATCGCGAATCGCCATGGCCACGGCTTGGTTTAGCCCGACACAGGCGACGGATGGACGTGCATCAACCCATCGAGCTCGAAAGAAGGGAGGTCCGCCCTCTTGCTTGTCCAGATTTGCAGTCGGTCCTTCACCGGGTTTCGCCGAAGTTGTTAAAGTGAGCACGGGTGCCAGGCCTTCGTAGCCGTAACTGTTACGGCGGAGTAAGCTGACGCACCGTGGGGGGTTCACCTCGCCGTTACGGTATTTCCGGCAACGAGAGTGTTCTTGAAGGTTCACCCGGGTTGACGAGCACTGTTGTGTCGAGCTTCTCCGGCATAAGGACCAGCTTCGCGTTCGGACTGTCATACAGCTTGAACTGGAGATATGCAGGCGTCAAAGTCTGACTGATCGTTTCTTGCGCTTTAGCTTGTCCTGCCGCTTTGATCTGGATGCTCTCCGCTTCACCTTCCGCTCGAATCTTCAGAGCGTCCCCCTCTGCCCTGGCTCGCGTGCGGGCGATTTGGGCATCCTTCTCCGCGATGATGACCTCAAATTCCTTCTGTTCTTTTTCCTGCTCTTTGGATTGCTTTTGCTCAATGGCTTGCAAAACCATCTTCGAGAATTCGATCTCTGCCAGGGCCACGTTATAAATTTCGAGGTTCCGGCCCTTCAGCGATTCGAATAATACCGCCTCGACCTTGTTCCCGATTTCGGTGCTTCGCTCGGGTATGGTAACCATGGTGTAGTTCGAGATCACGCTTCTCACTGCGGAGAGAAACTGCGGTTTAACTATTTCTTCGTACCACCGGTGGCCGACTTCTTGAGCGAGGTAATAGACCTCTCCCGCTATCGGTCTGATGGTAATGGCCCCGTGCACGCTTACAGGAAGATCGTCGGCGGTCAAGGCGTCTATCTTTTCGGTAAAGCTTTGCCAGCGCACGTCAAACTTGACCATCGAATTCCACGGGGCGAGGAAATAGATTCCTTCTTTACGGGGTTCAGACGAAAGTCCTTCCGTCAGGGGATGGAAGAGCAGACCCCGGTAGCCCGGCTCGACGGTCGTGCTGCAAGCCGGCAGAAATTGCAGAACAGCAGTAAGACTAACAAGATGTAGTACGCGATGTGTCATGGTACCCTCCATTGACTCAGGATGGTGACTTATGGTGTGGACCATGCATGGCTATCAGGGTCAGGTTGACACTAATCCTGGACGAGGTCCGCGTGAACGCCAGCGAGGCGTTCCCTTTCTTTCGCCACGTCTTCATAGAACTCCGCAAGGAGGCGCGTGCCGGTCACCCACTCGGACTCCGCTCCGAAGAGCCCGGCGTAGAGCTCAGCCCGCCGTTTCAGCAACTCGGCTTTTCCCCGCAGCATGGCAGCTTCTTGGCTATATAATTGGGCGATCTGGGACTGCTGCTCAGACCGTGTCACGCTAGTCAGTTCGAGCGGAAAAGCTGGTTGGCTCGAACAGCCAGGAGAAACCGTAAGAATGAGAACCACTCCTGTCAGATAAGCTACCTGGATTGGGTACATTACCGCACCATAGCTCGTATGAAGGAGCCAGACACGGTGGACTGCCTGTGCGGCCCCGACAATGGAAGGTCCACGAATCAGCCGGGCGCCTTGAGGCTTAAGTTTATGCTACCAACGGGTTGGAGCTTGTGCAACCCCGGATAAGCGATGACGTTGTCAACGCATTCGTATTGAAGCAGTTGAGCCGGACACATTCCCGCTCTTCAGTTCTGGCATCGCGTCGGTACAGCACACATTCCCCTTCACGAGTCGGCGTACAGTAATGATTCCTGATAGCCAAAGTTGAAGTCGCTTGCCTGCGTCAGCACCCACTTGAGGCGTCAGCCTATGCGTCGCTTGAACGTATCGATTGTGCCCACCGGAGACATCAGTAGAGCGATACCAGACGAGAGTCGGGATGAGGAATCGTTCAGGCAACCCCGCCGCTCATTGTGATCAACCGCTTCGATCGCTATTAGGTAAGTTGGAGAGAGAGAGAAAACACGAAAGGTCGCGTTCCTATCCGATACCAGAACGGCCAGGACACTTTGTCAGCCGGTTTGGTCAGAGAGCTCGGTCAATCGTCGTTCCAGAAACCGCCGTTCCGGCTCCTGCTGAGTGAGACTCAGGGCCCGTTCATAAGAGACTCGGGCTTCGGCGGTGCGTCCCAACCGTCGGCAGAGATCAGCCTTCGCCGAGTGAGCCAGGTAATAGTTTTTCAGGTCGCCGCGCGCGAGGATTGTGTCGATCAGCTCCAGGCCTGCCGCCGGCCCATCCCGCATGGCCACCGCTACCGCGCGATTCAGCTCGACAACGGGCGAGGGATCGGCGCGCATTAAGATATCGTACAGACCGACTATCTGGGCCCAGTCGGTCGCTGCAGAAGTAGCGGCCTCCGCGTGGACTGCCGCGATGGCAGCCTGGATGGTATAGGGGCCGAACCGGCGCGACGAGAGGGCTCGTTCGACCAGTGCCACTCCTTCAGCGATCAGCTCGCGATTCCAGCGCGTACGGTCTTGATTCTCCAAGAGCACCAGATCACCCTCCGGCGACGTTCGCGCTGCGCGTCGCGATTCGTGCAGCAACATCAGCGCGAGGAGACCGATGACTTCCGACTCTGGCAGGAGTTCCGTAAGCAGCCGACCAAGCCGGATCGCTTCGCCCGAGAGATCGGCTCTCGTGAGCGAAGCTCCCGATGAAGCGGAGTACCCTTCATTGAACACCAGGTAGACGACGCGCAGGACCGTGTCCAATCGTTCCTGTAACTCTGATGGCGAGGGCACTAAATAGGGAATGCGTGCATCACGAATCTTGGCCTTGGCGCGTACGATACGCTGCGCGACGGTGGACGGTGAGGTGAGAAAGGCTCGCGCAATCTCCTCGGTCGTCAAGCCGCAAACCTCACGCAGCGTCATCGGGACCTGTGCTCCCGACGACAAGGCGGGATGGCAGCAGGTGAAGATCAGCCGCAAGCGGTCGTCTTGGATGTGTTCGTCGTCGTACTCGGTCGGATCGGCAGTGGTTGTCTCGATATGGTTGGCGAGCTCGTTGAGGGATGCATCATAGCGGGCGCGCCGTCTCATGCCGTCGATCGCCTTGAAGCGGCCCGTGGACACGAGCCAGGCCCGGGGATTCACGGGTATCCCATCCCGAGGCCACTGTTCCACTGCGGCGGTGAAGGCTTCATGCAAGGCTTCCTCGGCCAGGTCGAAATCCTTAAGCAGCCGGATCAACGTCGCCAGAACCTGACGCGATTCAGATCGGTAGACTTCGGCCACCTTCTCGCGGGCCTGTGTAGTGGCGTCGTCTTTCATGCTAGCTTCAGTCTGCGCAGCCGAGCTCCTTCATCGGACGGACCTCTACGCTGCCGAAGCGAGCAGCCGGGAAATGAGCGGCCACGCGGATGGCGTCGTTCAGGTCCGGCACGTCGATCATGAGAAACCCGCCCAGTTGTTCCTTGGTTTCGGCGAACGGACCATCGGTGGTCGACGTCTTGCCTTCGCGAAGCCGTACGGTCGTGGCAGTTTCCACCGGATGGAGTGGGGAAGCCGCAAGGAGCTGGCCGACTTTTTGTAGCTTATCGCAGTACGCCATTGCTTCTTCCGAGAGCGCAAGTCGTTCGTTCCTGGGCAATGCATTGAGAACCTTCTCTTCGACATACACGAGGCAGAGATATTTCATGACAGGCTCCTGCTGTTAGATGAGGGACTGTGTCGACATAGGATAGTCGTGGCGCAATCCAAAAATCGACAAGGGTCTTAGGGGTTGGGCCGCTCCGCCTGGTTTCTGCCTCTGAAACGAGCTATTGTTGACGAAACAATCCTTATGGAGGGGCTTATGGCTGAGAGAAAAATCATTGCCGTCGTGGGAGCAACCGGAGCACAGGGTGGCGGGCTGGTTCGCGCCGTCGTCAATGAACCGGCCAGCGGGTTCGCCGTTCGGGCACTTACGCGAGATACCGGTTCCGACAAGGCCAAAGCCTTACCGGCACTGGGAGTCGAGGTCGTGGCTGCCAACCTGGACGACGTCGAGAGCATCAAGCGGGCGTTCACAGGCTGTTATGGCGCCTTTTGCCTGACCAACTTCTGGGAGCATTTCTCGCCTGAGAAGGAAGTGGCCCAGGCCAAGGCGATGGCGCAGGCTGCCAAGCAGGCCGGGGTCCGGCACGTCGTCTGGTCGACGCTCGAAGATACGCGACGCTGGATTCCTCTGACCGATCAACGAATGCCGACGTTGATGGGAAAGTACAAGGTGCCTCATTTTGACGGGAAAGGAGAGGCGGAGGCGGAATTCACCAAGCTGGCACTGGCGGTGACGTTTCTCCTCACATCATTCTATTGGGAGAACCTGATCTTCTTCGGCATGGGGCCAAAGAAGGGACCGGACGGGCAGCTCGCCTTGACCTTCCCGATGGGCAACAAGAAGTTGCCCGGCATTGCCGTCGAGGATATCGGCAAGTGTGGCTTCGGGGTTTTCAGGAGAGGGCAAGAGTTCATCGGGAAAACGGTCGGCATTGCCGGAGAGCATCTGACCGGTCATGAAATGGCCGCGGCCCTGAGCAAGGCGCTGGGCAAGCCCGTCACGTACAACGCCGTTCCGTTCGACGCCTACAGAAAATTCGGCTTTCCCGGCGCTGAGGATCTTGGGAACATGTTTCAATTCAAGCACGACTTCAACGACGTCTTCTGCGGAGCCCGCAGTCTGTCCGTGGCTCGATCGCTCAATCCGTCCCTCCAGACTTTCGAACAGTGGCTCGCGCAGAACAAGAGCCGAATTCCGCTCGACGCCTGACGCCCGCACAGAAGGCAAAGCGCATGGCCGGAAAGGAGAGTCCTGATTCTCGCGTCCGCTGCGCATGGGCCGGTGATAAACCGCATCTCGATCGGTACCACGACGAGGAATGGGGCGTGCCGGTTCACGACGACCGGAAACATTTCGAAATGCTTCTGCTGGAGGGCGCACAGGCTGGGTTGACCTGGGAGACGATCCTGCGCCGACGGGATGGCTATCGCAAGGCCTTTGCATCATTCGATCCCGTCAAAGTGGCCCGCTTCACAACGAAGCGGAAGGCTGCTCTCTTAAAAGATCCCGGCATCATCCGCAATCGCCTCAAAATCGAAG
>JBQTHY010000247.1:0-6693 GCA_052389395.1 Nitrospiraceae bacterium
ACAGATGAATGAGCCAATCCCCTGTAACGCACGGCGTGGTATCGCACAAGGTTCGTCAGACAGGTTCTTGAACAGGAGAGAACGAGACGACGATGTTCCATCCATAGTTGAGACCCACGTGAAGGTCACACGCCTACTCAGAACATGTCACCGGGATAGGCAAGGTACTAATTTTTCGAGAGCATGACAATCCCTCGAAAGGGTTAGCGAAGAGACAACGTCGCCAGGAGAACTTTTTCTGCGCCGGTTCAGTGTAAGACTTGTCAAGAGCCATTTCGCTGTGCGTTACGAAGAGAAAACGTTTCCAGGAACAATTTATTTGCGATGGTTCAATATGAAACCTTATCAGGAGCCGTTTCTCTGCTCTTGGCAGGGAGCTGATTTGGGTTGTTTATTTGGTTCAACTGGTGTCGTTTGTCTGTATCATCTGTATGATTCGACAAACGAGAGAGGCAAGACAGAGCCGTGCACCAGGTAGACTACCTCCGGATCGCCCTCACGTCGCACAGCGATGGACCGGACTGAACTGAACACGTAGAATGTCCCCCGTTCTTGTTACCATCAAACAGGCCGCCGTGCGGGGTTTGAACTTTGCGCGGACTTCACCGGTGGAGTGAGCGGGGCCGTCAAGGCGCCGCTCGGAAGGAAAATGGAAATTGAGCGAGGCTTTATGGCGAACGACTATGTAATGTGCGCCCGTGCCGTGGACAAGGAGAAGTTTATCGCTGAGCCAGGACCGACGCTGTTCCTCCAAGTTCCAGAGACCGAACTGCCCTCCCCCACGCATGAGGTTAAAAAACGCGATGTCTGGGTAAAGCGATTGCGCAAAGAGTCTACCTGGGGCAAGGATTCCCGAACCAAGTTGGATCGCGGCGACATGTTGATCTTTGTCCATGGCTACAATAATTCTCAGAACATCGTCATGAAACGACATCGGCAGCTAAAGGCGGATCTCGTCCGTGCAGGATGGCGCGGGTGTGTCGTCTCGTTCGACTGGCCGAGCGCAGACATGACGTTGAACTATCTCGAAGATCGACACGATGCCAAACAAACGGCTCTGCAACTTGTTACTGATGGCATCTCCTTACTTGCAACAGAACAAGGTGCCGACTGCACGATTAATGTTCACCTCTTGGGCCACTCAACAGGCGCATATGTGATCCGTGAGGCCTTTGATGACGCGGACGACGCCGCCCTCACCAATAACAGCTGGTTGGTCAGCCAGATTGCCTTCATCGGCGGCGACGTGTCTTCCGCCTCCCTGTCGATCGCGACTGCGACCTCTGAATCTCTTTACCGGCATTGCACTCGACTGACCAATTACTCTAGCCGTCATGACTCCGTGTTGAAGCTCTCGAATGCGAAACGGGTTGGGATGGCCCCTCGGGTCGGCCGGGTTGGCCTTCCATCCGATGCACCGAGGAAAGCAGTGGAAGTAAACTGCTCTGACTATTTCCAACTCCTGGAATCGAAACCATCGGTGCGGCAGGAGGATCAGCGGGCAGAGATCGGCGCGCTTAATCACTCCTGGCATATCGGCAATGCCGTCTTCGCCAAGGACCTCTGTGAAACTCTTAAGGGCGATCTTGACCGGAACGTGTTTCCTACGCGGAAGCTGGACGAGAACAACGAGCTGTGGCTCACAAGAGGATAGAAGCTGCTCAAATCGGCGTCACAAGTGACGATGCAGCGCTAGTTGTATTCCCTTACTCTTCACTCAGGTTTTCTTGCATTCTATGCACCGTTGTTTCCGAGCGTCTTGGCAACAGATTCCGCTTTTCATTCATCCTTCCATGCGGATTCCGATCATCGTGCCTGGCTGCCCATAGCCTGCAGGTGGAGCCAACCCACTGCGCTTCTAGCAGCCTTCCGCAGAGCGTCAGGCCCTGCTGCGCGTTTTCGATGAACTGTCCTGCCCTGACGGGGGCAACGACCGCAGCAGGCGAGCCAGCGCTCTTGATTCATGTTCAGCTAATTCTTTGAACTGCACACCGAAGGCGGAGCCCCGTATCCAGCGCACAATCGCGCAAGGAACATAAATGGGGGCAGCTTGGCGAGGTCGAATCTGCAGATGAATCGCCGTATCGGTAGGAATGAGAAGCTGGCTCCCCACGCTACACCCGCCGACGTAGAGGTCTAGCACCACACTTTCTTCGAACGGCGCTGTATCAGAGGTGAAGACCCCTTGGAAGTTGACGGAATAACGCTGATGCTTTCGTTGGTTAACGGTAGGCTCCACTTGACCCTCCCAAGTCGTGAATTATAAGGGAGCCGGGATTGGCGGTCGAGGAGATTTTTCGTATGGGGAAAGGTAGTGGTGAAGAGACACAACGGTCCGCGTCTGGGGTGGGTCGAGCGAAGAGCATCCACTCGCCTTGCCTTTACGTAAGAGGCTATGTAAGGATTATCGCTACGATTCGACTGACGAGCAATTCACACGAGTCGCTGAAGGAGATGCCTTATGCCTACCAAGGTTGAGATCAGCCAGATTGTAAAAGTCATGAAGACGGACGACGAATGGAAGAAGCTTCTGGCACCCGATGCCTACCGTGTGCTTCGACACGAGGATACCGAGCGGCCATTCACCAGCAGCTTACATGACAACAAGACAGCCGGTATCTACTACTGCGCCGGCTGCGACCTGCCGCTTTTTTCGTCTGAGCACAAATTCGACAGCGGCACGGGCTGGCCCAGCTTTTGGCAACCGATCGATCCCAAAGTGATCGAATCTCGAACCGATTTCAAATTGTTTGTGCCCCGCACAGAAGTGCATTGTGCCCGGTGTGGTGGCCACCAAGGGCATGTGTTCAAAGACGGCCCAAAGCCCACCGGCCTGCGCTACTGCATCAACGGGGTGGCGCTGAAATTTGTCGCCTCCTAGCCCTGGCACCAGTTTCTTGTCGCACACACCACACTACCGCTGCACCGACAGATGCGCGGCTCTTCGCATCTGTGTACAATCTCCACAACCTCAGGAAGTTTCTTAGCGACGTTGCAGAGGATACGCGAATGCAGCAGAATGACTTTCGTATTGGATTTGTCGGTGTGGGCCGCATGGGTGCCAATATGGCGCGCCGACTCAAAGAGGTAGGCTTTCTCCTGACGTCGGTCCATGACACTCACTTTCCTGCCGCTCGAGCCCTTGCCACAGAACTCCACCTCGAAGCTGCACAGAACCCCGCCGAGGTAGCCAAAGGCTCCTCCCTCGTCATCACGGTCGTTTCGGATGACATGGCCATGCGTTCCATCTTCGCCGAAAACGACGAGACCAGTCTGTTGGCTTACGCGCAAGACCGTCTCTTCATCAACTGTGCGACCGTTTCGCCTGATACCCATCTCGAAATTGAACGGTGCGTGACAGCACGGAACGGGACTAGTTTAGAAGCCTGCATGGCAAGCAGTATCACCCAGGCACGCCAAGGCACCCTCTATCTCATGTGCGGCGGCTCACCGGGGGTGTTTGCCAAGGCCCGGCCTGTCCTCGAGGCCCTCAGCAAGACAGTCCGCTATGTCGGGCCGACTGGAGAAGCGGCAAAAGTGAAGGTACTCGTAAATATGGTGATGAACAGCAACACTGCGGCCTTGGCGGAAGGGTTGGGATTGGGTGCAGTGCTCGGGGTCGATCTGGCCCTGCTTCGAGAAGTCTTCAGTCAGACCGGGGCAGCCTCACGTGTACTGGAGACCGATGGAGAAGATATGCAACATCGCACACACGAGTGCTACTTTTCTGCAGCCCATGCCGCGAAGGATTCCACCATTGCGCTCGACTTGGCCAAGCAGGTCGGTCTCTCACTCCCCGTCGCTCAGGCGACGCTGGGTCAGTATCGACGTTTGCTTGAATTAGGAAAGGGCGAGCTGGATAAGTCAGCGGTTGCGGAACTGACGTTCAAGGATCGGCAGGGATCATAACCATATATATAGTAGGCAGAGGCTGCACACCCTTCACGGACCGTTGTACCGGCATTGACAGGATTTCTCCCCGGTCGCCCGTCACTCCCTCGACATGATCGTTCAAGACGGAGCCGGAGCAGATCCCTAACGACAAGTTCGGTTGGCGAGATCATAGCTGTTGCACCGATTCAGGCCAGAAGAACCAGATCGCATTCTACCTCTGAGCCAAAGATGTGAGTCGAGATGAGCGAGTCGGACTCAGGGTGACGCGAGGAATCGGTCTAGGTCAGACTCTCGGGCAAGCCCCACGAGAAGGGTTCCGTCCGGCCGTTCGAGCAGCGGTACTCCAGCTTGTCCAGTGCTGCGCCAGCGGTGATCCCAGGCTTCAAGGGTGTGCGCAGTTGCCTCGTCCTTCTCGTTTATTCCCTGAGGATCACGGCCGAGTGAAGCCACCGCCTCATGTAAGACCCCGACTTCAGAAATATCACGCCCCTCACGCCAGAACAACCAGTACAAGCGACGGACGAGCTTGCTCCCCTGTACCACATCTCTTGCCAACACCCGAGCCGCCAGTTGGATTGCTGGTCTTGTATTAGGTTTGCCTTCAGGGACCGCAATGGGAAGCATCGGCGCCAGCCTGTTGACCATCGCCACTTCATGATGGAGTTCATCCAACAGGTGGCCGTTCCAGCGCGCCATCGGAATCGGAAGATGTGGCGCATGCTGCACACCCCTCCACTCAACCCTTTCCATAACTCCATAGGTGTGCAAACGCTCATGCATTGCATAGCAAAAAGGACAGTTGAAATCGCTGTAAAGAGCAAAGCGACCGGAAGCGGTGCTCTCATTCATGTCGCCACCCTACCCCAACCCATGAAACGGAGTCCACTCGTAATTCACAAACGACCTGCGCCCAACCAGCAGTCCCCCGAGCGATTTGACCAGGAATGACTTACAATTCGTCGCGCGGAACTCTCCCCTTGGAAACAACAAGGGCGGGAGAGGTTCAAGGCCACTCCTGCCCTCAATGCTGGTCGAACCCTTCGCTACTTATTCGGCTGCGGAGTATAACGCAGATAGGGCTTCACGACTTTGAAGCCCTTCGGGAACAATGTCTTGGCTTCCGCATCTGTCACAGCCGGAGTGATGATGCAATCCTCTCCTTCTTTCCAGTTGGCCGGTGTCGCCACCTTGAACTTTGAGGTCAGTTGGAGCGAGTCGATGACTCGCAAAAGTTCATCAAAGTTTCTACCGCATGAGGCTGGATAGGTCAGCGTCAACTTGATCTTTTTATCCGGTCCTATGATGAAAACCGACCGAACGGTCATGTTGTCCATAGCGTTCGGGTGGATCATGTCATACAGGGTAGCCACCTTCTTGTCGGGATCGGCAATGATTGGATAATTCATCGTGGTATGCTGGGTCTCGTTGATATCGTTGATCCAGCCATTATGCGAATCCAGCGGATCCACGCTGATGGCTAAGACCTTCACACCCCGCTTCTTGAACTCGGACGTGATCTTGGCAACGGTTCCCAACTCCGTCGTACAGACCGGGGTGAAGTCCTTCGGATGAGAAAAGAGAATTCCCCACCCCCCGCCGAGCCATTCGTGAAAATTGATGGTCCCTTCCGTTGTTTCAGCCGTAAAATTCGGCGCATCGTCTCCCAGTCGTAGTGCCATATTGCCCTCCTTTCTATCGAGATGAAATAGAATCAGGAATCGACGGTTCTTGTCACGCTACGATACTGTGTCGCGCCTGATGAGTTCAAGGGGCATAGCTCAAGATTCTACGCGCGCTGGCCGACAAGGCTTCCAGACATTACATAAGATGAGATGGCGATGTATGGCCGAGATTCCGGTCGCACGAGGCTCTCCGTTTCGAATAACTCGATGGACCTGACGCTTCACGAAAGCTGCGTTGGGAAGGGGAAATAGTCACACGGCCTCACGTAGGATTTCTCTCCCCAAGGGAATTGATTCCTTGATATCGGGTTCGAAGGAGGTGGTGCGCCCGGCTGGAATCGAACCAGCGACCCTCAGCTTAGAAGGCTGATGCTCTATCCAACTGAGCTACGGGCGCACAATAGGAAAAAAGAAGCTTACAGTTTCGGTACCAGATGACAAGGTGTCATGTAGGACCGGAAACGTAGCGTGGTAAGCCCGATCGACAACAGGACCTGAGAAGGTCTCTTTGCTCAACCATATTATTATACCGATGATACATCCACTCAGAATTGTGTTCGACCATCTTCATCGCAGTCGTCGCCTCTAGCGCTGCCTACCTGAGACTTGTAGTTGCCGTCTGCCGAAGATTATGAAGTCTAAGGTTGGTAATCCCCGCCTGATGGCATGCCATCTCAAAGGCCGTGTTTGATATCCCTAATCGGTTTAGCTTTGTACAGGAAGACACGCTGGGTGTCCAGTCGATGTTCCTACCATGGTTCAACGAATCCCGATTCATGTCTGATATTATTTGTATCGTGGGCAGATAGACGTTTGGCCACCAAACTCGACCACTCGCAAGGTAAAATATTTGCTCCACTGCAGCCTTTGAAATGGAGGACGGCGATCAAGCAGAGAGACTTTCCGGAGGAGTAAATCAGGTACAGCCTGAAGCAGGCGGGCAGTGGGGAGGCTCTTCGAGATGGCTATGTGTCGGATGGTGAAGAGTAGCCGGTTAACCTTCTAAGAAGCGTGGATCGTCGATCCGTCGATGGTCTAGATTCCTAGGTGCTGGTCAGCGGGTCCATTCCTCGAAGTTGTCACTCGCCTAACCATTCAGCTTTAGGGGTCGTTCATA
>JBQTHY010000248.1:0-14648 GCA_052389395.1 Nitrospiraceae bacterium
GTGAGGACTATCTATCAATACTACAGCCACCATACTCCTACATTCATTACAGACCAACATTCTTTGTATGTGAATCCTCGGTGGAATAATTTCATTGATATATTGGACTTTCCAAAAGATAAACCGATTAATCGGTTGATTCGACATATACTTTTTGGACCTCTGGAAGACCGGGCGGTCCCATATGTTGGAGCACTGGTTGGAGGAACGATGCCTGGCCGGGATTCTAATTCCCCAGGCTATCTCTATGGTGGTCAGGTGGGAGTGCGATTCCCTGTGGCTCGAGGATTTTCGGTCGATATGGGGCTCCAATACACAAAATTTGAGATTGACTTCAAAAATAACTCCGACTTGTCAGAACAATGGCTCTTTACAACCGGAGTTCGATTCTAAGCAGTATGATTGTTGGTAGGTTCATTATAAACGTAGGATCGATTACACGGAGTCTATGGCACCGTCTGAAGAAAAATGACTCACGAGGCATCGTCCCGTTTCTGATAGCTTTTGGATTCTTTCTGCAAGGATGCGGCCTCGTCTTTGACGCTGTGGAAATGGTGCACCCTCTAAGACGCGATGAATTGTCTGCTATCTGTGCGCGTGGACAGTTCCGCGTTGGAATTTCCGTTGAACCTTTTCGTCCCTTTGTGTTTCCGGCCGTTTATACCGATGAAGGGGTTCGTGTCACCGGCCTCGACGTGGAGCTGATCCGTGAGGTGGCCGACGCTCTTACTAAATATTGTGGCGGACAGAAACCCGTCGTTCCCACATTGCACCTCACCCGTTTTCGTGATCTCTTCATCGAGATGATTGAAGGACACCTCGATCTTTTTGTCTCATCCGTCGGCGGGAATGTTCCGGGTGCAAGACCTGTAGGTCTCTGGTATTCAATTCCGTATTTTCATGTCGGCGGCATCGGGGCAATTATTCAAAAGGCAGAAGTGGCTGAGAGAGTATGGGCGCAGTTTCAGAAGCAATCCGGAGATTCTGACACGCTTGCGGCGATCCAAGAAGGGTTTTCTGGCTTGACCGTTGCCGTACAGAAAGGGAGAACCTCTCAACTATATGCAGAAGCCAATCTTAAGAATATGCGGTTGCTCGTGTGCGATTCGCTTCCGGCAGCCGTGGAGGCAAGGGAACCAAGCATCGACGTGATTTTATCCAACCACTCCATCCTCGATTATGTGACGAAGCGCGTGTGGCAACACTGGCACCTCCTCACACGGATTGATGGAACACCCTTGATCTTGAACCAAGATAACTTATCGATTGTCACGGTTGAAGAAAACAGGCGTCTACAGTGGTTCCTTAACAACCTGCTGTTTCGGTTAGAAGAATCAGGGCGGTTGGAACACATGCGCAGGCGTTGGTTAGAAGAAGAATATGCACCTACCCGACGGGCAGCCACAGAAGGTTTGCCGTTTGAAGTTTCGAAAGTACCGGAACATTATGACCAGGGGCAATGTCATTTCGGACCCGGAAAATGAACAAGAAGGGAATACTCATGAAATTTCGTGTGGTTTCGTTAATCCCCTTCAGCCTTGTATTCCTTTTTATCTGGTCAAGCATCGGCTGGGCGCAGACATTTCGTGAACAAACCGAAAAAACCGCGCACCTTTTAGCGACGTTGCTCAACGTGGGACGTCTCATCATCGAACGCAATCAATCACTTATTGATGATTCAAGGATAGGTGATAAAGGATTTACTCCGGAGGTATTTGAGCAGCAGGTTCTCGATGAGTTTATCCGTCAGACAAGCTTTGATTTGAAGCATCTCCCCTCGGATTTTCCCGCTCTCGCGAAAGAATTATTGCCGGTATTGCTTCAGTCGAGCAAATCGGTGGTGGCTGATGCGCAACTCGTGATCAATCAAAGAGGCATTGGGTATAAGAATTTCATTCCGGCCACCTTTGGCAGCCAAGCCGCTCGAAAGTTCTCCAATCGCTCGCCCGTGAAAATAAAACAAACCACACTTAATCCGAGGAATCCTAAGAACACGCCTGATGCGTACGAGGAAAACGTGTTGAAATGGCTCGCTATGCAGCCGGCTTCAAAAACCTCCATTATTGAATGGACCGACAACGAAAAGACCTTGAGAGCCTTGACCCCGATTTATTACTCTCAAGATTGTCTGACCTGTCATGGCAACCCTAGAGGTATCTTGGATATTTCTGGCTATCCACGGGAAGGCGCCCAGGAAGGCGATCTTGCCGGTGCGATTAGTATTCAGATTCCTGTGAGCAGTCCGTAGCAAGCTGACGTGCTGCGAGGTTAGAGCGGAAGATCATGGCAACCGAAGAAAGTCTGGATACTGTCCACCCTGCGACCGCCACAACTCCCGCCGATACACTCAGCCGCAACCTGAGCGTCTGGAATAGCGTTACTCTCGGCTTTGCTGTCGTTTCGCCGGTCGTGGGACTCTACGCCATTATGGGCGTGCAGACGGCGGTGACGGGCGGCGGTTGGTTTGTCGCGCTTGTTATCTGCCTGGTGATGCAATTGATTGTGGCGACCGTATACGCCGAGTTGTCTTCCCAGTTTCCGATTGCTGGGGGTGCTTACAAGTGGGCGCGCCAACTCGGGGGGAGCGTCACCGGACAATACGCCGGAGTCATTTATGTCAGCTCCACGATCGCCATGCTGACCACAACCGCCTATACCGGAGGTGTCTGGCTTGCCATTTTTTTTGGATCAGCGGCTGGAAGCGGGCACATATTGGTAATGTGGGGCGCAGTGTTCTTGTTGATCTGTACACTGCTCAACCTGGCTCACATCAATGTCTTCAAGCTGGTCATCACACTGGGCGTGTATGCCGAGGTGATCGGTTCATTCGGCGTAGCGCTGCTGTTGTTTCTTTTCTTCCGACAACATCCATTTTCCGAATTGTTCCAGCACCTGGGCACGGGGACAGCACCCAGCGAGACAGCCGCCTTTCTGGCAGCCCTTGCTATCGCGGGCTGGGCTTTCATCGGTTTTGATGCCTGCTCCACCATTGCCGAAGAAACCTACGAGCCCAAGCGGATGGTTCCACGTGCCATCTTCTTCTCCCTTTGCATGGTGGGAAGCGTGGTGCTCTTCAACTCCGCCGCCCTCACGTTAAGCTTCAACCGAGACGCACTAGAGAATGCCAGTGTTTCGTCTGATCAAATCACACCTGCAATTGCCGGCAGCTTCGGAGAGTGGGCGGAAAAACCGTTCTTAGCCATCGTGATGATTGCTTTCCTTGCTTGCGGCGCATCCGTAGTGAAATACACATCGCGCATTGTGTATTCCATGGCCCGCGAGGGCAATATGCCTGTTGCCCTAAGCCATGTCACAGCGGCCAAGGCTCCACGCAATGCAGTTGTGTGCACCGTGCTACTAGCGGGGCTTGGGCTGCTGGTTGGTTTCAATGATGAGGCGGTTGCCACGGTGATTTCTTTCGGCACAGGCGGGTTATACGCTATGTTCTCGATGACGACCGGCGTAGGGTTATATACCCGCCTCACGGGCCGCTGGAACCCGGCACTGGGTGCGCTGAGGCTGGGTTCCTGGGGAATGGCGATCAATGTGACGGCATTTCTCTGGTCGGTGTTTGAATTCGTCAATATCGCCTGGCCGCGGGACTACGCCGTTTCACCGGATGCGACATGGTGGCAGCTCTGGGCGGTGCCTTTAGTATTGGGCAGCATTGTAGGTGTCACCACGCTGTATCTGCTGATCGATAGAATCCGCGGGAATGCGTTGCCAGAATCATCCTCATGAGGAGAGAAATTGGATCAGCACAACACCTCTAGATCGACATAGGAGGAAGAAGTCCCCCGAGGCTGCTCCCCTTTGTCTCGTCTATACGTGCTATTCATGGCTTTTTTCCGCTCGGGAGATGGCCGGAGCGCACCTGGCAGGCCAGGACATCGCAGATCACGCGAGTGGAGATCAAACTGGTGATCTCGGCTGTGTCGTAAGGAGGAGCGCACTCCACGATCTCAATTCCGGCTAAAGGCTTGCTGTCTGCGATGATCTGAAGGAACTTCAGCACTTCGCGCGGCAAGAATCCGCCCGGCTCCGGCCAGCCGGTTCCAGGCACGAAGGCGGCGTCCAAACAATCCACAGCGAAGCTCAACCAGACCGCGTCGGCACCATTCCACGCTACATCGAGAGCTCTACTGGCAGCGTTCTCTATCCCCATTTCCACGCAATCGGTGACGGTCATGATCGTGGTTTGGCGCTCACGCCCGATCTTCACACCGGGCCGCGGCGATTGCCAGCCGCCGATTCCTATCTGCACGAGATTCCTTGGCGGCACGTTGGGAATGTTCGTCGCGTGGAACCATGGTGTGGTGTGCATGCGCTCGTCGAGATCGGTGTCTTGCGTGTCCACATGCCGGTCGAAATGGATGATGCCGAGTTTGCCGCCCTGGAGATGCTGGGCGACCCCTCGCACGGTTGCGAAGCCAAGGGAATGATCGCCGCCAAGCACCACGGGAAAGGCCCCACTGGCATAGACGTGCGAGACAGCCTTGCTGACCTGATCGAACGTCTTTTCGATGTTGCCCGGAATCGTAAACACGTCGCCGAGATCGCACATCGAAATTGATTCCCGCAGATCCACCCCGAGCTCGAAGCTATAGGTTCCGTACAGTGCCGAAATCTTGCGAATCCCCTGAGGGCCGAACCGCGTACCGGATCGGTACGTCGTGCCGCCATCGAAAGGCGCCCCAAGAACGGCCACATCGTACCGGCCACACTTGCGTACATCCTCCAAATAGGGTGTTTTGACGAACGTATTTATACCGGCGAAGTGAGGGAGTTCTCCACGACTGAAAGTGGGAATACGGCGATCTTTGATGGAATCAGCACCGGGTAGGCCCAATTGAAGACCTCGGGCTATTTCCTCCTCGTGCTTCGTGGTCGGGATCAGCGCCTCGGATTCAACAGCGTATTTCGCCTCGGGACCATATTGGTCATGCAGCGGAACCTTGCCTCTGTACTTCGGCTCCTTAGCCATGAACTCACCTCCTTGGCCCCTCATAAAACAATGGCCTTCGGCCGGGTGGCCGAAGGCCGCGGCAGTGCACTCTCCAAAAACCGGTCACCCGCCGAGGGTGTCGAGGGCTTCTTTCAGGCTGCGCCGAATGCAGGTGAAGATCGGCGTGTCCCGCAAGGTGTAGCGCGACCCCTCCGTCTCCCGCAGCGCCATCACCAGGTCGAGAAAATCCTCCGGCTTGTCGCTCTCGAACGCCACCACCCACTCCTGATCATCCAGCCCGAACGAGTACGTCGTGTTCAACTTCACCGACGGAAACCGGTGCCCCACTTCAATGTGTTCGTCCATCATGCCCTGCCGCGCCGCCTTGGTCAGCAAAAACCACTCGCGGGTCTTCAGAAACGGGTAGACGAACAGATACTTGCCCTTCCCCGGCACGACGGTCAACCGCTTGCTCTCCTGGCCCTCGTGCGTGTGGTGATCCACGTACGTCGACCGCTTCGTCATCGACAGATAGGAATAGGGGGTGGACAGGTACTGGCCCAGCCCTGAGGCCAGGATCTTCGTGGACATGTCCTGGAACAGTTCCAGCTCGTAGCTGATCCGCCAGAGCATGAGGTCGCAATCGCCGCGGATCCCGACGGCCGAATAGGGGATCACGAGCACCTTGCCGGCATAGTCGTCCACCGCCCGCACAAACTCCTGCTTCCCCTTGGTCCGCTCCGCCTCCGGCAGCCGCCGCCAGGCCGGATCGACCTGATAGAAGACAAAGTTCACATATTGGCGCTTGGGGGATTGGGGCTGGTCGGGAGCTGACATAAACTCCTCTGGAGAATGGTTTGATGAGCCAAACTAGGCAAGTTCTCAATCTTTATCACTTCGTCTTTTGTGTTGTCAACGCAGGATGGACGTCCCTGCTCGACTAAATCTGTTACTCCAATCAGTACTTCCTACGCGTCGATCAAAAAAGTCAAGCCGCAGGCGACCGTTGGAGGGAATGTCGATTTATTTCACAGACCGTCCCGTCTGGGTATAATGGGCACTCGTGGAGGGTGCGATGATAAAGCAGGTGTTGACGATCGCCGGGTCTGATTCCGGCGGAGGCGCGGGGATTCAAGCCGACATTAAGGCCATGTCTGCGAATGGCGTCTTCGCCATGTCGGTGATTACAGCCATTACCGCACAGAACACGGAAGAGGTCACGGAGGTCTTTGAATTGCCGCCCGCGATCGTCGCCGCGCAGATCGACGCAGTTTTCGACGACTTCGACGTCGCCGCCGTCAAGACCGGCATGTTGGCTTCCGCAGCCATCGTCGAGGTAGTCGCGAAGATGTTGAAGCCGCAAAAAGTCAGCAACCTGGTCGTCGACCCGGTGATGATTTCCAAGAGCGGCCATCCGCTCTTGAAACCGGACGCCATCGACGCCTTGAAGGTCCAGCTCTTCCCGCTCGCATTGATCGTCACACCGAACGTCCACGAGGCGCAACAACTCTCAGGTATTGAGATCAAATCGCTGGCCGATGCGCGACGAGCGGCAAAAGTGATTCATGGCTTTGGGTGCATGCATGTTCTCATAAAAGGCGGCCATCTGCTCACCGAGCGAGCTACCGACTTGCTCTACGACGGACGGTTTTTCAACGTCTTGAAGGGCGAATTTATCGAGACCCGGCACACCCACGGCACCGGCTGCACCTTCGCCTCCGCATTGGCGGCACACCTCGCACGAGACCGATCGGTCCTGGACGCCGTGCAAGCCGCCAAGTCTTACGTGACAGAGGCCATCCGACACGGTTTGGCCATTGGCCACGGGCAAGGCCCGACGGATCACTTTTTCTTTCTCCAAAGGTGACGGTCATGCCTCGACTCCACTATAGTCCGATGACTTTTCTCCTGACTGGATTCGGCTGGCTGGTCTTGTCTTCGGTCGTGGGACTCGCCATCCTGATCGGGCTCGTCCGCGGCACACCCCTCCCTCACTGGGTCCGGCATGCCCACGTCCACGCGGCGCTGGTGGGCGGCGTGGCGCAACTGATCCTGGGCGGGTTCCTGGCTTTCCTCTCCCCATTGCTCATGTCCGGTCAGCAACAGCGGGAGTCGCACCCTGTGCTCTTCCTGGCGATCAACGTCGGCGCGGTCGTCATGCTGGTAGGATTCTGGCTACACCAGTACGTGCTCATCGGCGCTGCCGGCTTCCTCGTGATCGGGGTTTTTCTCTGGCTTGCCCGCGATACCTGGAGCCACACCCGCCGGGGTCTCAACTTACCTCCGCTGAAACTCTCGCTGTACATGATGGCTTTCTTAGCCCTCTTTATCAGCCTCGCCTGCGGGGAAACCATGGCGTTTGGGCTCGCACAACAATCCTATGGCTATGTCAGACTGGCCCACATCCACCTCAACATCTTGGGATTCATCACGCTCGTCATTATCGGCACTGTGCACACTCTGCTGCCCGCTGTATTGAATGTGCCGCTGCACAGCCCGCCACTCGCGCGGACGGTGTTCATTGTGCTGCCACTTGGGGTCGCCGTGCTGCTTGCTGGGTTCCTCAATTCCTCCGTGCCTCTCGAAATCATCGCCGGAGGCATTCTCTTTTTCGGCGTGACGCTCTATGCACTGAATGTGTTCTGCACGTGGCAGGCGTCAGAACACAAGGGCAGCGCCGTATTGGACCATCTCTTGATCGGCACGTTTTTCTTGTTGTTGACGATCGTCTTGGGCATCCTCGTCGGCGTGAACAGCTTATCCAGTCCGCCGCTGATCCCGTTCGGCTCACTCCATTTAATTGCCTACACTCATATGGCTCTCGTGGGCTTTGTCCTGCAGACGATCATGGGTGTCCTCTCTCACCTGGTTCCTATCACTCTGGCCGCAAGTCGCGTTCCCAACACCAAGAAACGTGGGCCCTATCTTGACCAGCTCACGCAGCTCATCGATCGTTGGCGGACGGTCCAAGTCGCAGGGCTCAGCCTAGGGACGATGGGACTGGGTGTCCTAGCCTCGCTCACCTGGAACGTGCCCCTCACCTCGCTTCCTATCCGCATTGCGACTTGGACCTGCTTCGGCCTATTACTCACCAGTTTGACGCTCTTTTCGATCAAACTGGCAGTCGTGCTTGGCAGGCAACCCGAGGAATCCACTCCTTCACCGACTTAGCCTATTGCGCCTGTTCATTCCCGTACCCTGATTCCTACACCTATTGAACAATCTTGCCCACGTTCGCCGCCTCTAAGATGCCGTTTTCCCAGGAGATCGAGAAGCCGCTTCCCCAGTCTGTATCTTGCTCTTTCTAATACCAGCATGTGGCCTGGCCAGGACAGGCATAACCAGGAGGGGCATCCATGAACGCCGAGTTGTCCCAGATGGTCCCGGATCCTTGGCAAAGCCTTTTTCATTTCCTCGCGATTCCGCTCTCCTGGATTCCCGACATGCAGCAGGCGTTGATCGGCTTCGTGTTCTCTTCCGCAACCGGGTGGCTGGCCGGCGTCTATTATCTCCTCCTCATGTTTCCGGTGCTCCTGTGGATCGGAGCCGTCTGGTGTACCCATTTCACGCTCTATACGTTGCCGTTCCGTTCAGGCCGCATCGAACTGATGAAGATGCTCTTGCTCGCATGGTGGGACACGGCCTTTGCCATCTGGATGTATTGGATCGGGCTGGCTCGCTTCGTCATGGTCGTCGCCGGCTGGTTCTTCACGTTGGGCCGGCTTGCCCTGAAACTCTTCGCAGAAACGATGAAGCAACTCGTCATTCTGCCCTTCAAAATGACAGGCCAGATGACCCAAAGCTATTTCCAGCCCGGCGTGCCCTGGATTGCCTTTCTCCTCTTGATCTTCTGGTGCCTGCTGGAAGCGACGATTTTCACCTACACGCTCATGCCGACGGTGACGGAAGTGCTCGCCGGCATCACCGGCTCGGATGCATCGATCATGACCAGCACCGTCCTCTATTTCTTCCTCTTCTTGCTCATCATGGGCAGCTTCGCCTGCATCCAGGTGCTGGCCGACGCCATCAAGAACCGTGAATACCGCTACCTCGTGCAGATGCTGCTCGTCGAAGTCTTCGTGATGACCTTCGAAGTGATGTTCCTCTACCGCGAACTTGTGGATGCCATCACGCCCTGGATCGCCCAACAGACCGGTGAGCAGTTCCGGCTCGGCGTGGGCTTCACCCTTTCGCTGGCGACCTTTGGCTGGGTCGGAGTCCGTGGCATGACTTGGTTTCTCTTCGGCCAGTACGGCACGCCGCCCTTACTCTCCTTTATCTCGCGCCGTCCGATGTATCAACCGGCGACGGCAGACGGGACACCGCAACTCCAGATCGAGCCGCCGGTGTGGTGGCGGGCTCCCATGGAAGATTTCAAACGCGAGGTCGACTGGCTGCATGGCAAGGCTCAGGAACTGATGGAATACCTCATGCTGCCGGTGCTGCACGTGGCCGCGGCTCTGCTCAATTTCGCAATGATCTTGGTGACGGGAAAACCGGTCTTCAGTATTCCGTTCAAGAGCTTGAAGGACGTGGTCGAGACGCGGGAATTACTCCCCGCTTTCCGATGGCAACCCAAAAAGGTGGCGTCATGAACCACGGCGCGGCTTTCAGCATCGCCGGTGCCCTAACCGGGTCCATCCTTCTGGGAACACTCGCAAACTGCACGGGAGAGCCGGCCGAGCTGCGCAAACCAAAGTCCACGTTCTTCATCGGCGTCGATGCCAGCGGATCGTTCCACAATTCAGGTCATTACGAGAACGCCATCTCGTTCCTGGCCCATTACATCTATGGGCACATCAACGAGCTCGGTGGGCTGGAAAAACCGCAGGCCATGTTTGTCGCAAGCGTCGGAGGTAAGCATCTCCATGAACCGAAAACATTTCACCCGATCCACGAGTTCGAGGGCAACGAAATCCCGCAAATTGAAACCGAATTGAAAAAATGGTTCCCGCCGATGGATGTCGTGACGGATTTCAACCCCTTCTTCCAAGAAGTCGCGCGTATCACCAAAGAACGCAACCTCGTCCTTGCCCCGGTCAATGTCATGATCATCACGGACGGAGTGCCCGACTCCTCGGTTACCGGCGCAAAGGCGGGAGCACAGGAACTCTACCAGAAGATCGATCTCAAACCCTTGGAGTACCTCTCACGGAATGTGACCCTGCGGCTGGCCTACCTGAGTCCCGAAGTCGGCGAACAGTGGCGGGCCCATGTGCCCCGCCATCGAGTCCGCCTCTGGACCGTCGATGCCGACGTTATGAAGGGCTGGAAGACCCAGCTGCAGCCTGGCATCGACCTGCAGCAACAGGCCACATTCTGGCGTTGGCTCCGCGATAACGTGGACTTCCGTATCCGGGCGAACAAGTAATCGTACCTCTTCCAGCCAGACGACTCCTGATCTCACATCCAGAAGGTAGTTGAAAAACTATTTCGGCACGGCCGACCGCACAGCGGTCAACTGGCTGCAACGACCGTAGGATGCCCTGCAGGATGGTCAAAAAGGCCGTCCAGCGCGGCCGCAGCGAGCGAAGGGGCGAAGCGTACTCTTTGCCGTACGGTGAGCCTCTGAGCGATGCGAGAACAAAGCTGGCGGACTTTTTCAACATCCTGCAAGACTCTGCTACAATCCTCGCCCGTGGAAGAACGTCTGTCGTTCGTTGACCCCAGAGGCCATCGAGTCGCAGCGATCTTGACCGTCCCACGGGGCGGGACGGATCGGTTGGCCGTGTTGTGCCATGGATTTCTCACCTCCAAAATCAGCTCGACGAACAATGCTCTGACTCGTCTGTTGATCGAACAAGGGATCGCCACCTTCCGTTTCGATTTCTTCGCGCATGGCGAAAGCGAGGGTTCCTTCGAGACCATCACCACAACGCTCGCCGTCGAGCAAACACAGGCTGCGGTCGACTTGGTTCGGCAAAAAGGTTTTCAGACGATCGGCTTGATGGGCTCCAGCTTCGGTGGACTCGTTTCCGTTCTTACCGCCTCACAGCGGAGGGACCTCTCCTGTCTCGCATTGAAATGTCCCGTCGTCGATTTTGCGGAAGAGTTACGATTGGAGTTCGGCGAAGAGGAAATGAAGCAATGGAAACAGACTGATACGATTCCCAATATCATGGGGGGCTCGAGTCGCATCAGGCTGCACTATGCCTTTTATGAAGACAGTCTGCGCCAAATCGCTTATGAACCCGCGGAACGAATCATAGCGCCCACCCTGATCGTACAGGGCGACCATGACGAGCATGTGCCCCTTCACCAGAGCCAGCAACTCTATGAGGCACTGCGCCCGAAAAAGCAATTCGAGATCCTCCCCGGCGCCGACCATCAGTTCACGAAAGGTGAGGACTTCAACTGCATGATAACTCTGATTGGCGGCTGGCTGACGGATCATCTGACATGATCGGCGCAGAGGAGAAGCGCGCAACATTGCTGGCGGTATATCCCCTCTTCAAAGAGGAGGTCTACCGCCGTCGAGAGCAGATGATGCGCTGGACCGCCATCGGGGCCGGGTCACTTTTCACCGTCATCCTCATCCTGGTCCTCTCTCAAGCCAGACTTTCGTCGGGTTCGCGGCTGCTTATGATGGCTGCTATTCTTCTACTAACCGTGACGTTCGCATCGCTGATCCTCCAGCAACAGCGGCGCCATCAGCAAGCGAAACAGACCTTGATCGACTTAGAGCAGGCGTTAGGATTCTTCGACGACCAAGCCATTCTCAGCCAAGGTTCGTTGTATCCGGCCCATTGGCAGACCGACTGGAAACGCGACATCACCGTCGGATGGTCACTCATCCTGCTCGGCCTTCTCACTCTCATTGCCATAGTGGCTGCTGCCACAGCATCATGACTATGGACACAGTCAGTCAGTAGTTTGTACCCTTTCGTTCATTTGCTGGAGGAATGTTCCTACGCTGTTGTCGTCTGATCAGAGTGCTCCCCGATCATCATCCTTCTACGACATGACAATTCAATGAGTTAGAAGAATCTGCAGCGACAGGCCGGCTATGTCAGTCCGGCACGTAGGTTGCGTAAGATCCGGCGTTCATTTGCTGTGCACTGACAAGTCCTCCGATGCTCAGATACATTTCTTCTCGATGGTTTACCATAGTGCTTCGATCGACTGCCTTGGTTCTCCTGCTCGGCTTGTTACAGCCTGCGTTTGCAGAGGTCGATGACTCCCGGCGCCATAGCCTGATCCATCGCCCAAGGTCGCATTCCTCCTCCTCGACCACACCCGGATCGAGTCTCAGCCAATCCCATCCGAGCAAGCGGACCCTTTCCTCCGCCACGGCGCCGCTCCCGCTCCATCACAAGCTTATGAAGAAACTGACCGTGCTTTCGTCGACGCTCAGACCGACCGCTTCTATTGCATCGACCGCATCTTCGCAACGCAGCATTTCCTCTTCATCGAGCGGGCCTGCTCAGAGCGAGACCGCGACGGCAACTCGGACGAAACCGCTTATCGATGCTACCGCAAAACCAATAGCGACGGCGCCGATCCTGTCATCGTTGACTGGAGCTACGGTCGTCTCCCCAACTCGTACGCCTTCAGCGGCTCGATCCGTGGCAGCTGCCAGTTCTGGCGCCCCAGCGCCTCAACTCCCCGGGTCGATGCAGCGCCTGCTTCAGGCCAATCCATCCTTCACGGCTCTGCTGCAAGCGCCTACCCCGGTTGGTTCAACGCCGCCACCTTCAAAAACGTCTCCCCCTTCACCACCAACCACGACAACGGGCAGTGCCAGACTCACGTGGGCCGCGAACGGAGAGCCAGACCTAGCGGGATATAAAGTGTACGTTGGAACGGCTTCCGGTACGTACGACCTTTTCGGTTCGCCATTCACTCTCACCCCAGTAACGACCTATACCGTGACCAACCTCCCCTGGAACAATACTTACTTCTTCGCGATTTCCGCCTACGACACCGCTGGGAACGAGAGTCCGCTCTCGGCTGAAGTCAGCAAAAGCATCTTCTAAAGCAGGAGGGGCGAGGGGCGCAGGATTTAGATTTTCTAAGCCCGTCGAGTTGAGCCGAAACAGTCGGCGCTGGAAAGAGTGCACCGAGGACGAGCAGCAGCCAGCCTCGCCGAACCATCAATAAATGATCCCCCCTACCACCCAATGCCGATCATCCGGCACATCAATTAAGAGGCGTGTCAGGTTCATGCGAGCAAGTTGGGTGGCCACTTCGTCTTCAGTGAACGCGGCTAGGAGCGAATTGAAAAAGTCGCGCCGCAGAATTTCAGATTCGTCGGCTGCGTACTGATCCACAATGGCCTGCGCCTCGTCCGGCGACTCCGGCCGCAGCAGATCCATAACGAGTACCGGCGACCCGGGCCTCACCAGCTGACGAAGCTTGTGCCAAAACTGAAGCGGATTGGGCAGGTGGTGCAAGAGGCTGTTGGAGACGACCGCATCGGCTATATTGGCGCCGGCAACTGATTCGAGTCGCTCACACCGCAGCGTGATGCGTTCAGTGAGACCGGCCTGCTTCACCGCCTGTTCTCCTAGCTGGATCATCGGCAAAGAGGCATCGACGCCGATCACTTGGCATGTCGGGTACAGCCTGGCCAGTCTAATCGGGATATCGGCAGGTCCACAGCCCAGATCCAGCAGGCGGCCAGCAGAAAACTCCGGAAAGCTTTCCCGAAACCGGTCGACGAATCCTTGATTCTCCTCCGCGAAGTCGGCGCGGGCATAGGCCTCCGCCTGCAGGGGATCATCCATCAATTCGGGCTCGAGCGTCCGGGGCATCATCTCTAACCTCTTAAGAGCTTATAGCTAATGGCTTATGGCACATGCATGAGGACTTCCGAACACTCTGCTGTCTTCTCTCGTTCGTGCTATACGCCATAAGCTATACGCTCATTTTCGGAACTCTCAGCGATCGACTCTTCAGAATTTCGACTGCGTCTCCAGGCCTCACCACGCCATCACGCAGGACTCTCGCATAGACGCGGCTCCAACCGGGGTTCTTTTTCTGAGAGATGCGCTGAAAGTCCCCGTCGCGGAACCATGACGCGTTGTTACTACAAGGACCGGTGTAGCTCTTCACTTCAAGTAGGACGTCCGGCCCAACCGAGAGCACCACGCCGGGCTGAATGAGATCCCACTCTAATCCCGCAACCGTCAAATTCTCCCCCGACGATCCCGCGTCAATCGGGTGCCCTTCATCTTGCAACCGTTCGAGTAGCTCGAGAGAAAAGAGGCAGACGGCGCGATCGGGCCCGCCGTGCACTTTCAAGTTTCGTTGTCGGTCGCCCTCCACACCCTTCTCAGTTACCCTCGCTTCCAGCACCGGCTGCTTGGGCACCCCGCCGTCCGAGACGTTGATCTGATGCACATGCGGATAGGGCGGTCGTCCAAGGTCGCTCATCCTACTCCGTTGCAGCATTCAACCGGCAAGTTTTGAGTTGTGAATTTTGAGTGTTGAATTGCATCTGACAACTCACAACTAAGCACTCACAACTAAACACTGCATCCACCCTTCGTCATAACATCGTTGACGGAGGAAGTGCCATCCAGTAAGGTCCCACTCATTATGGATCGATCTCGATCATCGCGACTCGAGAGCATGGTCGCACGCATCGACCGGCTGCTCGCGCGGGGCGCGCAGGCCAGCGCCACCTTGACCCGATGGCGACTGGTTCTGTTTTTAGTCGGCCTTCTCTCCACCGTCACACTTTACAAACTCGGATGGTACC
>JBQTHY010000249.1:0-1644 GCA_052389395.1 Nitrospiraceae bacterium
CATTGCTACGGCTGTACGGCGGGATCCGGTTCATCCTGTGGTGGATCCGTCACCTAGGACGAGGACCGGTAACATCTTCAAGGGGACACTGTGGAATTCTCCTTTCTTGCCTTTCTCCTGGTCCTCCCCTTGGCCTATGCCAACGGCACCAATGACGTGTCGAAAGCGATCGCCACGCTTGTGGGAAGCGGAGTCACAAACTACCGAGTGGCTATCCTCTGGGGAACCATCTGGACCATCGTCGGGGCAGGAGCCTCGTCCTACATCGCCAGTGCGATGGTCAAGACGTTCAGCCAGGGCCTTATTCAGACTGGTACGATCATGAAGCCCGTCGTCGTCCTGGCCGTCTTAACCGGAGCGATAGTGTGGGTCCTGTTCGCCTCCCGCACCGGCCTTCCGGTCTCGACGACTCATGCACTCACGGGAGCCATTGTAGGCACCGGCTTGATGGCCTTTGCAGGAGAGGCTTTGATCTGGTCTGCGATCGTCAAGAAGATTGTCCTGCCGTTGTTGCTCAGTCCGTTCCTCGCCCTCGCCATCTCTCTTCTCATTCATCCCTTCGTGCGCTCCCTTGCCGCGCGATGGGAAGGAGCCTGTCTGTGCGTGATGCCCGCGTCCCGCGCAGTGGTGGCTATTGATGCACGCGGCGGCACCAAAACCCTGTTCCAGACCGCGAGCCTCGGTCAGCCGGTTATGGCGGTGCCATCGCAATGCGACCGTGCCGGCTTGAAGGGGCTGGTCGTGGGACTCGATTCAATTCACTGGATCTCCAGCGGCCTTGCGTCGTTCGCCCGCGGGACCAACGACGCACCGAAGATTGTGGCTGTGCTCCTGCTCGGCGCCACAACCGCAGCCTGGCCCAACGACTCGTCCCAGCTTGCCGCTTTCGGAGGAGTCGCCCTTGCAATGGGATTGGGCAGTTACTTCGGAGGGCTGCGCGTGACGGAGGTGCTCGCCGAGAAAGTGACAAAGATGAATCATTCGGAAGGATTGTCTGCCAACCTGACCACGTCATCGCTCGTTCTCCTCTCGGGAACACTAGGTCTGCCCGTCTCGACCACTCATGTCAACAGCTCGGCCATCATCGGCATCGGCCTGCTCAAAGGCCTGAAGGCAGTATGCTGGACAACGGTTCGGGACATGGTCCTCGCATGGATCGTGACGCTTCCCGCATCAGCACTCTTCGCTTGTCTCGCCTATCTGATCCTCTCCAGAGTTCTCTAGATCATCCTTCAGGTAGAAGTGAATCGGCCACGCCCGCGTCTGATAATATTTTTTGTTGGGGCTCGTTCTTTGCTCATGAAGCTTCATTAAGAGGATGCTGAAGTGCTTAGGGATCAGTCGTTCGAATAGGGCTGGCTCAAGATAAGGAGACCATCCTGCAATAAGGCCAAGAGCTGCCTTGCCCCCACAGCGACAGTCTGCTATGGTGACGGCTATCTGATCCCTTCACATTTATCGTGGGCCGAATACCCCGCATGGTCTGGGACCCCAAAGATCCTTGGAGCAGAAAGAGCGACCCGCTTGAGGACGCCCTCAAGCAGGCCCAATCGCAATTCAAGAACCTCTTCCCTTCCGGCGGATTGAGAAATCTGCTCCCATCCGGCGGAGTCAGGAACATCATTATCGCCGCCCTGCTGGTAT
>JBQTHY010000250.1:0-3164 GCA_052389395.1 Nitrospiraceae bacterium
GTGGTGGGTGGACCGCGCGTGTTTTGTCCTCGCCTTGGCCGTATATTCTTTTGATTTTGTTTCTCGCATGTATACTTTGTCTTTACTGGGGGGCGCCGCGCTGGCACTCTTCGCCGATGAAGAAGAAGCGGTGAGGTTCGGCGCGGACCAAGCAGGGGCATTAAGAAGAAGCGCGGAGTCGATCGGCAAGCACGTCGCCACCCAGTTGCTCGACGATCTTAAGTCCGGCGCGACAGTGGACCGGTATGCCGCGGATCAGATCATTCCCTTTGCAGCCCTGGCATCAGGTGAGAGTCGGTTCATCATCCCGACGGTTACCGACCACGTGCTAACGAGCGCTTGGCTGGCTGAGACCTTTCTTGATGCTCACGTGCGCATCGAGAGGCAGCGGCTCGTGATTCACGGCATCGGATTCTGGCCGAATCATGCTCGCGCGACGAATTAACAGGGGGGTCTACTCCGACAGACATGCAGGACCATGCAGGCCATCCTCCCACACGCTTCATGGCTGACGCGATGCTCGGTCGTCTCGCACGCTGGCTGCGCATTCTCGGCTACGACACGGCTTACGAAAGGGTGATCGCGGACGAGGTCTTGATCGAGCGCGTGGGGCGCGAGGATCGGTGGCTGCTCACGCGCGACGGGTACCTAGCACAACGGAAGGTTCTCCGTGGTCGCCTCACGCTCATCGAAAGGGATGACCTCGCAGATCAGTTGCGCCAACTCCATCAGGATCTCAAGATCGATCTTGACATGAACCGCCGACGAGGGTATCGCTGTGCAGACTGCAATGTCGCGCTCATATCGCTTTCATGGGATGACGCGCGCCCTCTGGTCCCTCCTTTTGTCGCACAGCGGTATCGAGAGTTTCTCCAATGCCCTCAATGTCGTCGCGCCTTCTGGCCTGGGACCCACTGGCACGATCTCCTTGGCCGGGTCACGGCCATCAGAGAAGGCCGCAGGGACGACCGGGCATGAGTGACGATAAAGGGACGATGAGAATTCCCGGAGTGCTGCCGCTGCTGCTCTTTCTTCTGTTGCTTGTGATGCTTCCGTTGGTGTTCGGCCAACTCTTCACATCGGCCCTGATCAAACTCAAACTGGAACCGACCTCCGCCCTGTTGGTGGTGATCGGCATATTCATGGGAAGTCTGATCAACATCCCTGTGAAACGAATTCCCCGAACGGAAGTGGTACCGGCTGATCCCTTTGCAGTCTTCGGGTTATCCGGGTGGTGGCCGTCGTTTCAGCGCATACGCCGCGACACAATCATTGCCGTCAATGTCGGCGGCTGCCTCATTCCGGTGGCCCTAGCGGTCTATGAGACGGCTCATCTGATAGCGACAGGCTGGCAGCCGTTCTCCGGATTGCTCCTTGCGATCTTCATCAACACAATGGTGTGCTATTGGATAGCGAAGCCCATTGAACGGATCGGCATTGTGATGCCGGGTCTATTTCCTCCCTTGCTTGCCGCCATGAGCGCTCTGTTCCTCGTGCCGGACCAAGCCCCTCCGGTGGCCTTTGTCGCCGGTGTGCTCGGCCCTCTTATCGGGGCTGATCTGCTCCATCTGCGCGATATCGAAAAGATTACCACCGGGATCGCCAGCATCGGCGGCGCCGGCACCTTCGATGGGATCGTGCTTTCCGGAATTGTCGCTGCCTATCTGGCGTGAAAGACAGTGTTCGGTTATTTCACAGTGACCGTTCCGCAGCATGGGGGGATCGAACAAGGCAAGGTCGTCTTATTTCACGTGAGCCTGCAGGTCAGGTTCGTCGTGGATTCATGGAGCACGGAGTGAGCATCCTCGTGTTATGGACTGATATCGAGCAGATCCGCTGGTTGCCGAGACGATATGGACGGAAGCGGTCACGCTATGGGGGAACACCTCCTGAGTTCAGACCGGCCGATCTGGCACCGATCTTGGATTGGCGGTGTGTGGCTGTGTGTGCAGCCATCGCCCTCGACGCCTTTCTCGTCGTTCTCTCTTTCACCACCGCATTCGCCGCATTATCACCAGAGTCGAAGTCACCTACCGAAGTGGTTCGAGAGACGATCACCGAAGTTCTCCGTATCCTCGAGGACCCTGCACTGAAAGATCCGGCGAAGCTCGTACCTCGGCGGCGCATGCTGGAAGAGGTGATTGCCGGCCGATTCGATTACGCCGAAATGTCGAAACGGGCCTTGGCAGCCTCTTGGATTCCGCTCACCGCAGCCGAACGCTCAGAGTTCGTCGAGCTCTTCAAGAGTTTTCTCTCCGACCGGTACGCCGAAAAGATCGAAGGCTATCGCGGACAACAGGTAATGTATCTGTCGGAACGGATCGAAGGGACCTATGCGGAGGTCGGGACTGCACTGCGCTCAAGCAAAGGGGAGATCCCGATGGACTACCGCCTCTTCTTGAAGGAAGGACGGTGGCATGCCTACGACATCATCGTGGACGGCGTGAGTCTGGTGAAGAACTACCGGAGTCAGTTCCAGAAGATCATTCGGGAGAGCTCCTATCAGGAACTGGTCACAAGACTGCGTGATCGGACCGTGACCGAGGAGACAAAAAGAAAAAAATGACTGATGCCCAAGGCATCTCCGGCGCGCGTGCCCGCCGGGCCGTAAAGGATGAGCGATCGTCACTTCTGGCGCAGTTTCGGAGCCAAGAATTCGCGCAGAGCCACGGCGTTGTTGTGCTCTTCATCTTTGGCGCCGAACAGGAGCGTCACTGTGCCCGCATGAGCGGTCTCTAGGAGTGGACGATAGGCTTCAGGCTTCCGATCGAGTTCAGCAAGGTAGCGGCGGCGGAACTCTTCCCATTTTGCGGGCTCATGTCCAAACCAGCGGCGAAGCTCGTCGCTCGGAGCTGCGTCCTTCAACCACCCATCCAGCCGTGCCGCGCCTCGCGTTACGCCCCTCGGCCACAGCCGATCCACCAGGAACCGCTTGCCGTCGGCCTTTGTTGCCGCTTCATAGATGCGCTTCACGCGAATCATGACTCAATAACGTTTGCTCGGAGCCTCAATCGGATAATAATTGGGCACTCGGTACTCTATTCCGCTGGTTCTGTCGCGGCGAATAGCCCCATCCGGTTCGTGGACTTCGCCTCGCTGGCCGATAACGCGGAAGGGCACGGAGTAGCGGTTCATCTCCAGCCTGGCCGAATGGACACAAATCG
>JBQTHY010000251.1:0-4189 GCA_052389395.1 Nitrospiraceae bacterium
CTTTCGTTCCCGCATAGACCGTCGCCGGATAGACTGGATCGATCGCCATCGAAATCACGCGTGAGTGGCTCATCCCTTTCGAGAGATTCGTCCACGTCTGCCCCCCGTCGCGCGTCTTGTAAATATAGTCGTTCGTGGCGACGTAGATGATGTCAGGGTTCTTAGGATGAAGTTGAATGACGACGATCGGATCGCTGCGATTACAGCCGGATATCACCGCCGTCAGGAAAGCGAAGGCACAAACCAAGGAACAGAATATCCTGCGCCTCCCCCTACACCTCACGCCTCATGCCTCACGGGCTCTTGTTACCGATAGTTTGTAAACTGCAGATCTATCCCGAAATCTTTCCCTTTTAGAAAGCCGATCGCCGATTGCAGTTCATCTTTGCTCTTGCTCAACACCCGCACCTGTTCACCCTGAATTTGAGCCTGGACTTTCAGTTTCGAATCCTTGACCGCCTTCGTAATCTCCTTGGCCTTCTCAGACGCGAGCCCGCTCTGAATCTTTGCCACCTGCCGCACTGTCCCGCTCAACGCCGGTTCGACCGCTCCATAGGTAAAGGCCTTCAGCGACACTCCGCGCTTGACGCACTTCGTTTTGATGATGTCCTGGACCGCCTTCAACTTATAGTCGTCGTCCGACACGACGACGAGTTCCTTTTCTTTTTCCTTCAGCGTGATCTCCGTCCTCGAGTCCTTGAAGTCGAACCGCTGCTTGATCTCCTTCGTCGCCTGATCGAGCGCGTTCTTCAATTCCTGCATGTTCACTTCCGATACCACATCGAATGAAAACTGATCAGCCACAATCGCCTCCTTCTTCCACCTCACCTATCCCACAGGGCAGCCTGGTGGCCCCTCGAATGCGCGCGTCCATTCGCTTTTCATAAGCTGAGCTTACAGATGGTAATCAGGCTGCCGTTCACTGCGCGCATCGACTGAGCACCGCCCTTAATATAAGACTCTGATTGGTTCTTGCGTGCGCAGTCGGCGAGCAAGAAAGGCAGCCTGGTTGCCATCGGCTGTCTTTTTCTCTGATGGCGCGCGATCCGCGAGACTGGCCAGTCGCGCTTGTCGCGCCTTTCACGCTTCTCCCGCCCCCATCAACAACATCCGCTCCCGTGCGGCATCCGAAAGCCTGCCTCGCCATCTTGAGTAATCGCCGTCTGCATCCGTCTCGCCGAGCCACCGCCCGCCATCACAATCACTTCGCTGCTGGTAAAGGGCTTTTTCAAAATGACATAGCCGTACCACTGCTGCATGCTGTCGCTCAAGACGATCAACCCCAAGACCGCGACCGCCGCAACGAGCACCGCATCCAGATAGAGCGGGAATGACTCACCTACTGCCAGCGTCGCCGCCTTCGTGAGAAACATCCAGAACATTTCATAGGAGCCGGTCAGCGTAATTCCTCCAACGAACAGCATCGGCGCCACCGTCACCCAAAGATAAGGCGACTTCCACATCTTGATCAATACCGTCGTCCCAATGCAGAGCGCCAGCATCCCCAGCAACTGATTCGCTGCGCCGAACATCGGCCAGATCGTCGAAATGCTCCCTGTCCCGATCAGATAGCCCCAGGCCCCTACCACCAAGCCGCTGCTCAGAAGCACCCCCGGCCACCAGTTGATCCGGCGGAACGGTTCATATGCCCGCCCTGCCATTTCCTGGATGAGATAGCGCGCCACACGCGTTCCGGTGTCGATCGTCGTTAAGATGAACAGCGCCTCGAAGACCAGCGCGAATTGATACCAATAGGCCATCAGTCCCGCCATCCCAGGCAGCGCCGAAAAGATCGAGGCCATGCCGACCGCCAAAGACACCGCGCCGCCCGGCCGCCCCGCCACATCCACCTCGATGAGTTGTGAGAGTTCCTGAATGCGTGAGACCGGAAAGCCCATCGCCGCCAGCGCCTCTGTCGACAGGGCCGTATTGATCGCCAGATAGTCGCCGGGAATCAGGACCGAGGCCGCGATCAGCGCCATCACGCCGACGAAACTTTCCAGCAGCATCGCGGCATAGCCCACCACTGCCTGCGATTCCTGCTCGATCATCTTCGGCGTCGTGCCGGACGACACCAGGGAATGGAAACCTGAGATCGCCCCACAGGCAATCGTGATGAAGAGGAAGGGAAAGAGCGTGCCGGGAATGATCGGCCCTCCGCCGCCCGCGAACCTCGTCACACGCGGCATCTCCATCGTCGGAGCCATGAGGATCACGCCGAAGCCGAGCAGAAACACCACACCGAGTTTCATGAAAGTCGAGAGATAGCCGCGCGGCACGAGCAACATCCAACCTGGCAACACCGAGGCCAGGAATCCATACCCGGCCAGGAGCCACACGAGCGTCATCTGGTCGAATTCAAACAGCCAAGCGTAGGATGACTGCGCGACCACACGCCCGAACAGCACTGTCGCAATCAGCAGGACAACTCCAAGAACCGACACTTCCGCCACCTCGCCCGGCCGAAACTTCTGGAGGTAGAAGCCCATGAGAAAACCGATCGGAATCGTCATCGCAATGGTGAAGGTCCCCCAGGCGTTATGATAGAGCGCATTTACCACCGCAAAGCCGAGCCCCGCGAGCGCCACCACCACAATAAACAGGACTGCCACTGCCGTCGCCGTGCCAGTGACCAGACCGAGTTCATCTCGCGCAATCTCAGGCAGTGAGCGCCCATTGCGCCGCATCGAGGCGACAAGGATGATGAAATCCTGTACTGCCCCTGCCAGCACCGCGCCGATCACGAGCCAGAGAAAGCCGGGCAGAAATCCGAACTGCGCGGCAAGGACCGGCCCCAACAGCGGCCCAGCTCCGGCAATCGCCGCGAAGTGATGGCCGAAGAGGACAACTTTATTGGTGGGGTGAAAATTCACGCCGTCGTTCAACCGCATCGCCGGCGTCACGTGCTGATCGTTCAGCTCGACCACCTGCTTGGCCAACCAGCGGCCATAGAAGCGATAGGCCAGCACATAGATGCAGGCCGCGGCCACGACGAGCCAGAGTCCATTGACTTTTTCGTGGGGTTGAACGAGACCGGTCACAAAGGCGAGGGCGACAGCACCGAGAAAGGCGAGGAATCCCCAAAGCACCAGCTTTAACGCCGACATGCGGGGCATCCTATCACAAAGGGAAAGCGTAACGGCACCCATGTTGGCTCCTTGCTCACCGAGTGCGTACGCGGGAATAATCAGATCTTCAAACTAAGGGCGGTGCTCCCTCGACATGCGCAGTGGAACCACTCACGGGCACCGTTTTCGGGCCACACTCATCAAGCTCGAGGGGGCACTCTTCTTTTGATGCGCGCAAATGTGAAATATCTGCACCCCTGCAACACCCATGATCTCGTTCATGCACTGTCGACAGAGTCGTCATATGGCATGCTATTTGACGACAGAGTCGACGTGTGCTAGGCTCGCTTCCATGAGCCCGAGGCCGACCATCCCACGCCTGCTCAATCTGGAGCGCCTCCTGGAGAAGAAATCACATTTCCTCCTGGGCCCACGCCAAACCGGGAAGAGCTTTCTGATCGCTCAGACCTTCAAGGGGGTCCGGATCTACGATCTCTTGGATACCTCCGTCTACCTTGGGCTCAGCCAACGGCCACAGCGCCTCGCTGAGGAACTCACGTCCAAGGATCGCATCGTGGTCATCGATGAGATCCAACGGCTGCCAGCGCTGCTCAACGAGGTTCATCGTCTGATTGAACAACGGGGCATTCGATTTCTGCTTACTGGGTCAAGCGCCAGAAAACTTCGCCAGGGCGGAGTGAACCTGCTCGGCGGACGTGCCAGAACCAAGTACCTACACCCCCTCACGCATCGAGAATTGGGCGAGCACTTTGACCTGGACACCTTCATTGCGCGCGGGGGGTTACCCTCGATCTACTTCTCGGACGATCCGCGCGCCGATCTCGCCGCTTATACCGGGTCCTATCTTCAGCAGGAAATTGTGGCAGAAGGGGCGACCAGAAATATCGCGGCTTTCAGTCGGTTCCTGAAAGTAGCCGCCTACTCCAATGCCACGATTGTCAACTTTACAAACGTGGCCACGGATGCCCAGGTCCCGCGCACGACCGTCTATGAGTACTTCGAAATCCTCAAGGACACCCTCATACTGTATGAACTCCCGGCCTGGCGTGAGACGAAAAAACGCAAGCCACTTGCTTCCTCAAAATACTATTTCTTCGACA
>JBQTHY010000252.1:0-13895 GCA_052389395.1 Nitrospiraceae bacterium
AGATTTACACCTTCCCGGTCTGGTGTGTCCGTGGTCCCCTGACTGCGGTTGAGTATTGAGGCAAGCGAGGAATTCTATGAAGGTCGTGGTGAGCGGAGGGAGCGGCTTTATCGGACAGGCGCTCTGTCGATCGCTTGTCCGTCAGGGTATGAGTGTGACCATCTTGTCCCGCAATCCGCTTCAAGCGAAGCTGCGGCAGGACCATGCGGTCAAGGTTGTCGGGTGGGATGGGATGACGACAGGTAGCTGGGAGGCCGAACTGGCCTCGGCGACAGCCGTCATCAATCTCGCCGGCGAACCGATTGCGGGCGGCCGATGGACCCAGAAGCGGAAACAGTTGATCGTGGACAGCCGGGTGAAGGCCACGCGGCTATTGGCCCAAGCGATCTCCCGCCTCACGAACAAGCCGCGCGTGCTGATCAACGCCTCGGGGATAGGCTATTACGGCACAAGCCAGGACATTCGGTTCGACGAAAGAAATGGACCAGGCTCCGATTTTTTCGCGGACCTCTGCGCAGCCTGGGAAGAGGCGGCGCTGACGGCTCAACCCGCCGGTGTGCGGGTCGTATGCCTGCGGATCGGGATGGTGCTCGAAAAAGATGGCGGCGCGCTGGCGAAGATGGTACCGCCGTTCCGGGCCTTCGTGGGAGGGCCGATCGCGCCGGGCACCCAGTGGGTGTCCTGGATTCATCGGGCGGATCTCATCGGCCTGATTGAATGGTCACTGGAACATGAACAGGTCGTGGGCCCTGTCAACGCGGCCGCCCCGGGGGCCGTAAACATGAAGGATTTCTGCAGAACGTTAGGCAAGGCATTACATCGGCCCTCCTGGTTGCCTGTGCCGGCCTTCGCCCTCCGGCTGGCGTTTGGTGAACTTGCCTCGTTCATGACCACCGGCCAGAGAGTGGTTCCAAGGGTGGCTCTTGAGGGCGGGTATCAATTCCGGTATCCCCAACTCGACTCCGCGCTCCGAGCAATCTTCGTGCAGACAACCACTGCCGAGGTGAGTCCCTGAGTATCAGTTGACACAGGATGGTGGTTCACAAGGAGGAATGCCATGAGGATCAAGCAAATCCATATCGCGGCAGGTGTGATGATGGCCCTTCTGCTGACTGGGGCGATTGGGGCTGCCGACCAACCCGAGAGCCAAACTCCCTCTGCACAAGGAGACGATGCCAAACTGCTGAACGGCGTGATCGGGATATCGCTCCAGATCGGGGCCGAGCGTATCGGTGATCCAGCGATGTTATTTGTCGGTATGGTCCATCCGGCGGGGCCCGCTCACCAGGCAGGACTTCGACACGGCGATGAGATCATGAGCGTCGATGGGACGGCGGTGACGCGAAAGAGTTATGAGCAAGTGGTTAAGATGATCCGAGGTGAAGCGGGAACCGTCGTGAAGCTGGGGGTCAGGGGTGAAGGAGGCACTCGCGAAGTTTCGATCACGCGTGTGGCCAGCGACAAACTCTCGCGAGGTCCGGCAGGATCAAACGGCGGCCCAGCTCGATAGCGCTCGACCATGCATCAGGACGTGTATGCTGACCACCGCGGAACTTTTGCCTGTCGGATGTCGTACCGGTGCGAACGACCCTTCGCTTGTCGTGGGTCATCGCCGCGCCTGTCAGGAATACGTGGATCTCGGCAAGCAGCCGGTGACGGGATGACGACCGCCCGGCTCCGTCTTGGGATCAGCCGGTGTCTCCTCGGAGACGAAGTCCGGTTCGACGGAGGGCATAAGCGGGACCACGTTCTCACCGAGGTGCTCGGCCGTTATGTGGAGTGGATTCCCGTCTGTCCGGAGGTCGAGGCGGGGCTGGGCACTCCTCGTGAAGCGATGCGGCTTGTCGGCGATCCCCGGCATCCCAGACTGATGACGATCAGCACCAGGACCGATCATACAAAGACGTTAGAAACGACGGCCAAACGGCGTATCCTAGAACTGAAGGCACTGGACCTGTCCGGCTATGTCTTTAAGAGCGACTCGCCGAGCTGCGGGGTCGAGCGGGTTCGTATCTATCATGAGCATCAGATGCCCAGCCGGAACGGAGTCGGCATCTTCGCGCGGGCCTTTATGGAGCAGTTTCCGCTGATTCCCGTCGAGGAAGAAGGGCGGCTCTGCGACTCTGGACTTAGGGAGAATTTCATTGAACGGGTATTCTGTTACCGACGCTACCAGGATCTACTGAACAGTGGAATAACCAAGCGGGCGGTCGTGGGGTTCCACACGATTCATAAGTATCTGCTCATGGCCCATAGCCAACAGTACTTTCAATTGCTGGGCAGGCTGGTCGGCCAAGCGGAGCGGTATCGCCCCACGGAGTTGGCCATGAAGTATGGGGAGCTGTTCATGAAGGCGTTGTCTGTCAAGGCGACCGTGCGCAAGCACGTGAATGTGTTGCAGCATATTCTGGGCTACTTCAAGGCGCGATTGGGGGCTCAAGAGAAGGCTGAACTGTTAGAGGTGATCGGCGACTATCATCGAGGACTCACTCCCTTGATCGTCCCTGTCACATTGATCAAACACTATGTCCAGCTTTTCGATGTCGCCTACATTCGGGATCAGGTCTATCTCAATCCGCATCCGAAGGAACTGATGCTTCGGAATCATGTGTAGGAGGGTTCATGGGGACAGGCAAGCGCGGAGTAATTTTGGTTGGTCACGGAGGCATACCGAAGGGGTGCCCCCAGGAACTAGTCACGAAGCTGAAGCGGTTGGAAGCCCAGCGGCGGGCTGAAAAGCGACCAGCGTCGACCGAGGAGATCGAACTGGATACGAAGATCCGCCGCTGGCCCAGAACGCTCGAAACCGATCCCTATCAATCCGGTCTTCAAGCGGTAGCCGCGCAGCTGCAATCGCAGCTCGACGATGTCCTGTTCGGTATCGCATTTAACGAGTTTTGCGCGCCGACCTTGGAGGAGGCCGTGAAGGACCTGATCGAGAAGGGAGCGACCCAGATTACGGTAACGACGACCATGTTTACGCCGGGCGGGTTGCATTCGGAGGTGGAGATTCCGGAAATCCTCGACCGGTTGCGACCGCAGTATCCCGGCGTCGCGCTCCGTTACGCCTGGCCGTTCGATCTGGAGCTGGTCGCGAAAACATTGGCGGAGCAAATCAAGCAGTTTTCCGAGAAATGTTGAAAGACGGTGCCTGGGGGAAAAGTGTGTCATGGGCCAGTGGCGCCGTGTACAATGCCGGCACGTTCTGATTGCCGTATATGGAGTACAGATGGCCACGATCCGTGAGCAACTGGCGAAAGCCTTCCATGACACGCAGTCCTTCAAGTGGGATCCGGACAAGGGATTCAAGCTTGCCTCAGGCATGATCAGTCCCTTCTATGTGGATTGTCGCTCGCTGATGGCCCATCCGGAGGCTCGCCGGTTGGTCGCGCAACTGGCATACGAGGCACTCGCCGGAGTAGAAATTGACTGCCTCGGCGGCCTTGAGATTGGGGCGATCCCTATTGCAGTGACCATCTCGGATTTTGCCTTCCGCGCCGCACCTCAGCGCCTCTGGAGGACATTCGTGGTTCGGAAGCAGGCGAAAGACCACGGATTGGGAAAATTGATCGAGGGAGACATTCGCCCGGGGGATCAAGCGCTGATCGTGGACGATGTATTAACAAGTGGAGGGTCGTTGCTGAAGGCCGTGGGAGCGGCTCGTGAAGCTGGACTCCAGGTGGGGGATGCGCTGGTGCTCGTCGACCGCCAAGAAGAGGACGGGAGAGCCCGGGTGGAACGGGAAAAGGTGAAGCTGATCAGTCTCCTGACCATTCAGGATCTTCTGCTTGCGATGAAGTAGTTAGAGATGTATCGCGGAGACCACCTCCGTCCGGCAACCGTCATTTGCACTGAAACTGAATCCCCCACCGCCGCTCCTGTATGACTTCTTCCGCGCCTTCAATCGTGCTGACGACGCGTGTGCGGCCTTTGGCCTCACCCTCGCGAATAATAGCATAGGGCCTACCGCCGCATTTCTCTTTCATAATTGCAAAGGCATCCTTGCGGAAGGAGGAGAGCATGGAACCCTGTTCTTCTTTAAAGGGGTAGACGACCACCCCGCCGTTCTCATGTTCCTGCAGCAGTTTTGCACCGTCGGCACAGCCGGCGAGGACTATAATAATTGTGACGACGGCCGAGGTTCTTGACCAGACTTTCATGCAATTTCTATTATGCATGGGGCTGGGTCTGGTCTCAATGAGCACGGTAAAGAAGGAGTGTATGATGAAGTCATATTTGGGTGCCGCACGGGGTTGCATGCTCCTCACCTGCCTTGTGCTGAACGAAGGCGCCTCGTGTTCCCATTTCTTCATGGCTGTTCCTCGGCGATAAGCGTTGGCTCCTTCCTGTCAAGGATTGAGTTCTTTATCGGGGGCTGATGCCGATCACGGTGGGAAGGGGGATGTGGATCACGGTGCTCCCACCGAACAGGACTTTCCATGAATCGCCGCCCTGGATCTGTTTGTCCTCTTGCCAGAGCGATTCCGGAACGAGGATGTCGGACGACGAACCTCCGTCCATGGCCATGGCCTGACGCACCACCGGCAGAGTATCCTTCAGACACTGGCCGACATCGTAGAGAGTGGCGAGGTCGAGACTCTTGAAGACGAGAATGTGTCCATTCCCGGCCTCGGCGACAATCGTCTGATAGGCGCGTTTCCCCTTCCGCTGGACGCGGATCTTGCCGGTATGGTCTAAGAGCATCAGTGCCTGGGCGGCCTCTCGGTACGGCGGCTCCTGTTCATCGAAGCTGTCCGAGGCCAGGTCGAGGACCTGTGCTTTCTTCAATCCGGAGGTGGACGGTTCCGCGACGAACAGCCCCTGCCACGTTGAGTGGCGGCGGCTCCCCAACGACTGGCCGTCTTTGTAGAGGAGACCGAGATAGGTGAAGTTTTCCCGGAATAACCCCGCGTTGAACAGGACATGATGGCCTGTCCGTTTCTGCCATTCCTCGATCGTGGGAGGCTGCGAGAGCCCTTCCTGGGCGTAGTAGTGGACAGAGAATCGTATGCGCTCTGGATCAATATCGGTGGCCAACATGGCTGGAACCGCAGGGCAGGGCTCTCCTGGGTTCCATACTGAAACGGCGAGACCGTCCGAGAGCCGTTCCCACACAATGTTCTGGGCGAGGCCGTTCCCGGGCAGCGCGACAACCGTCAGTAAGAGGCAATAAGTTCCAAGTGTGTGTCGGGTGGCGTGTATCCAGAGGCGCCGATTCCTGATTGCTTCACAGATCCTGTGATGAGAAGAAAACCGGCTGCACCAGCTCATTGCTCACGACCGATCAACTTGCGATGGCTGCGGGATTGTCTCAGGATGCGGAAGCGCTTTCGCCCTGCCCGCAGGTTTCAAATCGAGGAGCTCGCGAATCGTCTTCGCCAGGGTTTCCGGGGTGAAAGGCTTCTGAAGGTACGCACTGGCTGGGTCTCCAGCTCCGATGCCGACGTCGTCCGTGTACCCGGACATGAAAAGGAGTTTCAGTTCCGGCTTAATCACGCGAAGGTGCTGGGCCAGTTCCGTCCCGCTCATCCCCGGCATCACCACGTCCGTGAGCAAGAGCTGGAGCCCGCCCAACTGCTGTGTGCCCACGAGGCAGGCCTCCAGACCGTTCTTGGCCTCGAAGACTCGGTAGCCTAGCTTCCGGAGCTCGTCTCGAACCAGTTCCCGGACACCGGAGTCGTCTTCTACGAGCAAGATGGTTTCATGACCAGTCATTGACTGCTGGATTGAATCCTGACCCGCTGCCTTTTCAGGTTCGGTCGTGACGCTGGGAAGGTAGACGTCGACACGAGTGCCCCGTCCGACCGTGCTGGTGACATCTAACCCTCCGTCGCTCTGGGCGACAATACCGAACACAGTTGAGAGGCCAAGACCGGTTCCTTTTCCCTCTTCCTTCGTGGTGAAGAAGGGCTCAAAAATGTGGGCTTGCACCTCTGGTGGCATCCCGCAACCAGTATCGGACACGGAGAGTCTCACGTAGCCACCCGGGGGTAGCGGATTGAGGTGATAAACCGGCGTGCGGCCGAGGATGGCTGAAGCGGTTTCGATGGTCAGCTTCCCCCCTTTGGGCATTGCGTCACGGGCATTGACGACCAGGTTCATGACGATCTGCTCGAGCTGTGCCGGATCAGCTTTGACCCGGAGGTTCTCCTGGCCTACCTTCAGCACCAACTCGATATCTTCCCCGATCAGTCTGCGGAGTATGGTTTCCAGATTGTTGATGACGGGATTTAGGGTGAGCACTTTCGGCTCGGCTGGTTGTTTTCTGCTGAAGGTGAGCAATTGCCTGATGAGGGATGCCGCGCGGTCGCCGGCCTTTTGCATTTCCGCAATCTTGCTTTTCAGGGGATGATCGGGCCTCATCTCGTTGAGCAGTACCTGGCAATGGCCCATGATGACGGTAAGCAAGTTGTTGAAATCGTGAGCAAGCCCTCCTGCCAAGCGGCCGACGGCCTCCATCTTCTGAGCCTGCCTGAGCTGCTTCTCGCTCTGGCGCAGAGCTTCCTCGGCCCGCTTCCGCTCCGCACGATTGTCTAGTTCGCGGAGCGCCCGCTGAACCGAAGGAACAAGTCGGCCGAGCCTCTGTTTCAGAACATAGTCCGTGGCGCCACGATGCATGGTTTCGATGGCAAGTTCCTCACCGAGCGTTGCGGAGACGAAGATGAACGGGACATCCGGGCGCAGCTTGAGGGCCAGCTCGAGCGCACTGATGCCGTCAAATCCGGGGAGCGAATAATCGGCCAAGATCAAATCGACCTGGCCTTCCTTGAGGGCCGCGAGAAAGTTGTCGCGACTTTCTACGCGTCGTGGTGCGCAATGGATCCCCTCCTCCGTCAATGTCGCGACGATAAGATCAGCGTCACTAGGATTGTCCTCCAGGAGGAGGAGTCGCAGCGGGGTCGTCACAGGACCTCCATCGGAGGGTTAGGAGTCTGTCTAAGTAATCCTTTGTTGCGAGGCGAAGAAGCTGCTGGCAGATGCGAGGCCGCAGGCCTGAGAAAACCGGAAGCGTATTCGCTGGAATACGTTGAAGATTTTCCCGGGCCGAGAGCGACGCAGATGCTTGCAGCTCGTTTGCCGCAGGAGAATGGCATTACTCGGACAGACTCCTAGGTACTGGAGCGAGATCTTTCAGGAGGCGGTTCATTGACCACGCCCCAAAACGTGCCGACCTCTTTGACGGCAGATAAGAACCGATGGAACTCAACAGGCTTGACGACATAGGCATTCGCCCCCAAGGCGTAGCTCTCGGCGAGGTCGCGCTCTTCTCGGGACGAGGTCAGCATCACCACGGGGATCTGCCGGAGATTCGTGTCGGCCTTGATGGTGCGCAAAACCTCCAGCCCGTTCACCCGGGGCATCTTGAGGTCGAGGAAAATCACCGCGGGGTTGCCTTTGAGCCGGGACTCGAACTGCCCACGACAGTACAGATAGTCGAGAACCTCAGCGCCGTCATGGCAGAGTACGACCTTGTCAGAGATATTTTGTTCCCTCAATGCGGCCAAGGCGAGTTCGGCGTCGTGCGGATTGTCTTCGGCGAACAGAATCGGTTTTGCAGAGGTCATGATCGAGGCCTCGTGGTTGGAAGCGCCACGTAGAAGGTCGCCCCTTTATCCAAGATACCTGTGGCCCAGGTACGTCCGCCGTGCCGATGCACGATGCGCCGCACATTGGCGAGGCCGATGCCGGTTCCTTCAAATTCATCTACGCGATGGAGGCGTTGGAAGACGCCGAACAGCTTTTTCTCGTACTGCATATCGAACCCCACTCCGTTGTCTCGAACAAAGATGACGACTTCCCTAGAGGCGCGCCGGTCGACGCCGACCTCAATCTTCGCTCTCGACCTGGTGCTCGTAAACTTGATGGCGTTCGTGATCAAGTTCATGAACACTTGCCGGAGCATGGCCGGATCGCCAGGCACCTGTGGCAGTGCCTCAATTGTCCAAGATATCTGGCGTCCTTGCAAGTCAAGTCGTAAATCGTTAAGGATGCCATTGACCAGCTGATTCAGATTGACGGTCGTGAAAAGCATTTCCTGACGGCCCATGCGGGAGAAGACGAGGAGGTCGTCGATCAGCTGCCCCATCTGTTTGGCGGAGTCGGAGATCGTTTGCAGATACCGGGCGGCTTTCTCATCGAGCGAGTGTCCCGCCGCTTTGCGCAGGAGCGCGGCGTATCCGTCGATGTGGCGGAGGGGGGCGCGCAGGTCGTGGGAGACCGAATAACTGAACGATTCAAGCTCTTTGTTCGCGGCCTCCAGGAGTTCTCCGCGGCGCTGTAGTTCTGCGGCCACACGCCGCCGCTCCGTGATGTCGTGTCGAATCAAATAGTACACGGATGCGAGCAGCACAAGTTGGAGCAGGGCCCCGATGCCAAGGAGCACGATCGTGTTTGTCGTACTGGCGGCAGACTCTATCACCCGCTGACGCCTGACCTGTCGCTCGTGCGACTCCATCGCGATGGTGATTTGATGGATAGCGTCGAGCTCGCGTTTGGCAGCTCCTTCGAGGGCCATTTGCCTGACGGCTTCGAAGCCGCCCCGGCCCCGTTGGGCGATCGCGCCGGCTTCGGCATTCATCTGCCGATCCATCACCTCGTTGAGCAGCCTAACGCGTTCCCGCTGTTCGGACGATCCCCGCGTCAGATCATTGAGGTACTTGATGAAGGTGGGTTTTTGCTCGACGACGGTTTGATAGGCCTGGAGATATGATGCTTCACCCGTGACGAGGTAACGGCGGTGGATTTGTTCCGCCTCGTGCATGGCGACGTCGATATTGCCGACGAGTTGCACGAGCTCGTGGCTACGGGTGTCGAGCCCGCTGTTGGCGATCAAGACGCTGGTGTTGCGGTAAGACACGGCGCTGATGACGAGAATGCCGATAAACACCAAGCTGAAGGCGGCCAAGATCCGCCGCTCGATGGTGAGTGCGCGAAACCATTTGATCGGAATGCGCCAGAACGGTTGTCGGATTGCCGGTCTGGCGACGGCAGCGCGCGGCTCGGGCTCCTTAGGCAGTGCGAGGGGAAGCTGCGGCTGATCCTTCGTGGCTGATTCCATGGACGATGACGACTCGCGATCGGAAATCGAGTTATCGTGAGAAACTGTACCGCGAGACCCGCGTAAGCTACAAGGGGCCATTCTAGCAGAACTGCTGTGAGGTGAAACCAATAAAGCTATCCGCCGAACGGCGGAATGAGAGGAACCACGGTCGCTGAAGGACCGGCGAGACTCGAAAACATCATTGTCGCCGACACGGCCCAATCGATGAACGGCTGGGGATAAATGCCGATAAGCAACGTCCCAACCAGGCCGGCATACACCACGGCCTTCATCGGGCCCGAAATCGACAAGGGCGAGGGGTCGATCGGTTCGTTGATGTACATTTTCTTCACGACGACCAGGTAGTAGTACATGGAAATGATGACGTTGATTAGCCCGACGGCGATCAGCGTGTATAGCCCTTCTTTGATGGCGGCGAGAAAAATATAGAGTTTGCCGATGAACCCCGCCAAGGGCGGAACGCCGGCCAGGGACAGGAGAAAAAGCAACATCGCGAAGGCTAGAAACGGCGAGCGTCGATTCAACCCGCTGTAATCCTCGATTTCATCGCTGCCGATGGCGTGACTGACGGCGATGACGACCGCGAAGGCGCCGATATTCGCGAAGAGATACGCCAAGAGATAGAAGAGAATGGCATCAGTCCCCATTTTCGTTCCGGCTGCCAAGCCTATCAACACGTTTCCGATCTGGGCGATGCCCGAATAGGCCAGGAGGCGTTTGATGTTCCGTTGGGCGATGGCCACGATGTTGGCGTAGGTCATCGACGAGATGGACACTCCGACCAATAGGAAGACCCACATCGGTTTGAATGTGGCCAGAGCGACGAAGAAAATCCGGATCAGGATGGCGAACGCAGCCCCTTTCGGGGCGATCGACAAGAATGCCGTCACAGGCGTCGGGGAACCTTGGTAGGTATCCGGGATCCATGAGTGGAACGGGACGGCGCCGACCTTGAATCCGAGGGCGGCGAAGATCAGCAGGAAGCCGATCATCAGTCCGGGTGTAGCGGGTGCGGGGGCAATCTGCGAAAACACGAGCTTGCCGGTTTCACCGTATACGAGACTGATTCCGTAGGCGAGGAGCCCTGCGGCAAACACGCCGAGGATGAAAAACTTAAGCCCTGCCTCGTTCGAGGCCAGGTCGTCCCGGAGATAGGCCACCAAAATATAGAATCCAAACGTCGAGAACTCCAGGGTCACGAAAACGGAAAGCAGATCGTTGGCCGAGGCCATGAACATCATGCCGAGGGCCGACATGACGACCAGAAAATAATATTCCCCCCGGAAAAATGCGAAGCGGTTGACGTACTGAATCGACGCGAGGATCACGAGGATCGTGGCGCCGATGATAAACATCTTGAAAAAGAGGGCCATGCGATCCAGCACGAACATGTCGCCGAAGAGCGCGCCGGAAATACGGTTTAGGTCAAGCCAGGCCAAACAGCCCAGGGTAGCCACGAGCCCGACGACACTGAGATAAGCCAGTTGCTCTTTGGACAGGCGCGGGAAGGCGAAGTCGACGATTAGGACCACACAGAGCCAGAAAGTCAGGAGGATCTCCGGTAACAGGAGCAGGAGGTCGGCGAAGGACATGCTCAGCGAAAAAGTCATTCCGGTATCCCTAAGCCCTTCGCATTCAGTTGGTCAGCTGTCAGCCCAGAGGGAAGAGATTCCCAGCCTGCAAACTGTTGGCCGACTGCTGAGAGTTGAGGGCTCCGTTCGCTGTCTTCAGAGGCGATTGGCACCACGTACGTGATCTTGGCCACCAGCGGGTCGACTCCGGCGCGAACGACGCTGTACAGGTGCATCGGGAAGATGCCGAACCCCACACTGACGGCTATCATGATTAAGAACGGCAGCCGATCAACGGCCGACACGGCATCGTGCGCATGGCTGTATTTCTGGTCCATCGGTCCGTAGAAAAGGCCGCGCATCATCCTGAAGAGATAGGCCATGGTGAGCACGATGCCGAGTACGGCGATGACCACCTGGAACGGGTATTTGTTCCAGGCTCCGACGATGATCATGAGTTCCGCGATAAAATTGACCGTGCCGGGCATTCCGACCGAAGCCATGCAGGCTACGATGAAACAGGCGGAAATGAAGGGCATCCGATTGGACAGGCCGCCCAGCGACGGAATGTCTCTCGTGTGAGTCTGATCGTAGACCCAGCCCGCCATGGCGAACAGCATGCCGGTGGCCATCGCATGGGCGAACATATAAATCACCGCCCCGCTCAAGCTGATGTAATCCAACGCCGCCATGCCGAGGAACACATAGCCCATGTGACTGGAACTGGAATAGCCAATGACGTACTTGGTGTCCTTGGCATAGAACGCCACGAAGCCTCCGTAAATGATGCTGAAGATGCAAAGTACTGCCGCGATCGGCATCAGCTCTCTGGTCGTTTCAGGGAGAATTTCGAACGCCACCCGAATAATGGAGTAATGACCCAGTTTCATGAGGACGCCGGCGTGGAGCATGCTGGTTGCGGCGGGAGCAGCGGCATGGCCGACCGGGGACCAGGAGTGTAAGGGCCAGATCGGGGCAATGGAGGCAAACCCGAAGAAAACCAAGATCCATATGATGTTCGCCATGGGGCCGGAGAAGTGAGTCTTTTCGCGCAGCACGAGGATATCGAACGTGTTGAGGCCCGAAAACTTGTAGATGAGGAGGATGCCCATCAAGGCGAACACCGCCCCCGCTGACAGAAACAGCGTCAATTTCATCGCCGCATATTCTTTGCTGTTGGAGGCGAAGTTTAAGATAAAACCGACCGAGTCTCGCTTCTTCAATCCGTCGGGGTCGGTCATCTCCAGGTATTGCTTGGTGTGGCTCCCCCACACGCCGAGCAACAAATACATCGGAATGACCGACATCTCGTAGAAGAAATAGAGGAAGAAGAGGTCCAAGGACATGAAGACCCCGATGGTAGCGGCCGCCAGAATCAGCAGGAAGATATAAAACTCTTTGGTCCGGTCCTTGATGTGCCAAGAAATAAAGATGCCGGCAAACAGGAGGATTGCGGAGGCCAACACCAGCGGGGTCCCGATCCCGTCCACTCCGAGGTAGAGCGCGATGCCCAATTCCTTCGACCATTCGTACCGTTGGACGAACTGAAAGCCGCCTTTGGCGGAATCGTAGGCGTAGAACATATAAAAAGCCGCGAGGAGGGAAATAAATGCCGATCCGGCCGCGATCCCTCGCACCAACAGCGGTTGACGGTTCGAGACGAAAATCAACGCAATGGCTCCGAGGAACGGAGCGAAGAGGATGTAAACGAGTGTGTACGCCGACATGATTCCTACTGTACCGCCACCCGCGGGGAGGGGTCGCTCGCAGCCACTGTTCCTCGGTCCAATCGGTCCACGAGAGCCTGAACCGATCCATTCATGATGCGAAGGAAAGGAGACGGATAGAGCCCGATCCACAGGATCATGATCGAGAGCGAGACCGCGATCACAAGTTCACGCGGATGAAGGTCGCCCATCGTGTTTTTCACCGCTTTGCCTACCGGGCCGAACATGGCGCGTTCGTAGTACCAGCGGAAGTAGGCTGCGCCGAATATCACACCGAGAACTGCTACTGATCCGAACCACCACTTGGCCTTGAAGGCGCCCAGAAGGATGAGAAACTCTCCCACGAAGCCGTTCGTACCGGGAAGTCCGATCGAGGCCAGTCCGATCATCAGAAAGAAGGTCGCAAGCAGAGGAACCTGTTTCGCCATTCCGCCGAAAGCCGACAGGTGCGTGGTCTGCTGGCGTGAATAGAGGAACCCGGCAATGAAGAAGAGTCCGGCCGTAGTGAATCCCAGATTGATCATGGTCAGGAGGCTGCCCTGCAGGCCCTGGTAATTCAGCGCGAAGAGTCCCACCACGATGAAGCCCAAGTGGCTGATGCTGCTGTAAGCCAGCAGGCGTCTGAAGTCTGGTTGGATCAAGGCCATCCACGCTCCGTAGAGGATGGCACAGAGACCGAGAACGACGACCACGGTCACGACCGTCTCGCTCTTGGACGCTTCGGGGAGGAGCGGAATGCTGAATCGCAGGAAGGCGAACGTGCCCAGTTTTAGGCCGGCCAGCACCACCGCCATGCCGATAGGACCTTCCAGCAGCGCATCGGGCAACCACGTGTGGAACGGGAACACCGGAGCCTTGAAGGCAAATCCCATGAACATCAGCCAGAAGATGAGAATCTGCTGGTTGATGGGGATCGGCACGGTGAGCAGTTCGAGTAGATCGAACGAATAGGCCTGATCAGCATTGTGGAGGGAGGCCCACTGGTGGAAATTAATATTGAGCAGGGCGATGCCCACCAGCATGAACACGCTTCCCAAGAGGGTATAGAGGACAAACTTCAGCGCGGCATAGTGCCGTTCGGCGCCTCCGCCCCACAGTTTGATGAGAAAGTAGCTGGGAATCAGCATCAGCTCCCAGAAGACGAAAAACAAGACAAGGTCCAGTGACACGAACACGCCCATCGTCGTCGTTTCGAGCGCCAGCAGACACATCATGTACAGTTTGACTTGATAGCGGATCGTTTCCCACGAGTAGACGACGATCAGCACGGTCAGAAACGCTGTAAGTCCGACGAAGAGCACGCTGATTCCATCGACGCCAAGGTGATAGCTGATGCCCAGTGCAGGAATCCATCGGACATGCTCTGCGAACTGCACGGCGGCGGACTCCGGCACGAAGCGCAGGAGCACAAAGACGGAGAGGGCAAGTTCGACCAGCGCGATCGTCAGGGCCGATGTCCGCACCATGTCCTCGTCGTCATACAGCCAGAGGACAGCCGCACCGACGACGGGCAGGAAGAGGAGACAGGAGAGAATC
>JBQTHY010000253.1:0-3547 GCA_052389395.1 Nitrospiraceae bacterium
TCTTCAATACGCGCCAGATAGCGTTTGGCTTCAACTGGCAGCTGCTTATAGTTTGTGGTCCCGGTCGTCGACATGGTCCACCCTTTCATCCGTTGATAGACCGGCAGGCAGTCGGTTAACACGTCGAGATCCGCCGGCATGTCCTTATAGAGCACGCCGCCGTGCTTGTAGCCGGTACAGAGCTTCACCTCTTTGCACCCGTCGAGCACATCGAGTTTGGTCACGGCCAGGGAGCTTAAACCGTTGACCTGTGCCGCATGACGGACGACGACAGCGTCAAACCAGCCGCACCGCCTTGCACGCCCTGTGGTTGCTCCAAACTCATTCCCACGTTCCTGCAATCCCTGGCCGACCTCGTCGGTCAACTCGGTCGGAAACGGTCCACTCCCCACTCTGGTGGAATAGACCTTCGCAATGCCCATCACGGCGTCAATCATCGTGGGCCCCACGCCGGTTCCCGTGCAGGCACCCCCCGCTGCGGAACTGGAGGAGGTCACATAGGGATAGGTGCCGAAGTCCACATCCAGGTGCGTGCCTTGGGCTCCCTCGAACAACACAGTTTTGTTCTTGCTGATCGCGCGATTCAGCAGTGTCGTCGTATCGACGATGTGGCTTTTGAGGCGATCAGCATAGCCCATGTATTGGTCGAAGACTTTGTTGACTTGAAACGTGTCGACTTTATAGAGTCGCTCCAGGAACCAGTTTATCTCGACAAGATTTTCTTCCAGCTTCTTCCTGAACAGCGGCGGATTCAACAGATCACCGGTGCGAATGCCGATGCGGGCCATCTTGTCGGCATACGCCGGGCCGATTCCACGTCCGGTGGTGCCTATTCTCCGCGACCCCTTCGATTGTTCCGATGCCCGTTCGATGGCCTTATGGTAAGGAAGGATCAGATGTGCGCGCTCGCTGACGGCGAGGTTCTTACCCAACACGATGCCCCTGGTCTGGAGCTGATCCATTTCTTCGATCAGCGCCCCCGGGTCCACCACGACCCCGTTCCCGATGACACAGGTCTTCCCCCGGTACAAGATCCCCGAGGGAATGAGATGGAAAACATAGGACCCGCTCTCATTGATGACCGTATGCCCGGCGTTGGAGCCGCCTTGATACCGCACGACGATATCGGCAGTCCGGGCCAAGATATCGACGATCTTCCCCTTGCCTTCATCACCCCACTGGGCACCGATAATGACAAGATTGCCCATAAGTCGAACCCCGGAACCGGATGGAATCGCAAAAAAAATGGCTCTGACCCGATAGGAAGATCAGAGCCGCAGCGTCTCATGGTAGGTTCCGCCCTTTCTTTTGTCAAGCCGGTGTCTCTCCCGAAAGACTCAACACCAATCCTCGCCTTTCCTCACAAACTCTTCGTTTCAGCACCGCAATTCACCGCGTGGGAGCCGGTTTCCCGTCGAAGGATGCTCTGTCGCTTTCTTGACTGGTCCCTACCTGCGTGTTAGCATGCGGCTGCGTCAGAACATCGCAATTTTCAAGTAAAATATCGCAATTCACAATTCTCGTACGGGTGGGGCTGTAGCGCAGTTGGGAGCGCGCGTGAATGGCATTCACGAGGTCGCCGGTTCAATCCCGGCCAGCTCCACCAAAAAAGCCCGGGGTCAGGGGGGTTCAGGGTTTAGGCTCTCGCTCTTTCGGTTCCAGCCTGGTCTCCGCTCGCCTAACGCCTAACGTTTCACGCCTCACAAAGTTGCATGTTGCAAATCGAGTCGGTCAGTAAACAATACTCTACGAAGGTTCTGCTCACCGGCGCGTCCGCGCATCTGCGCCCGAACTCACGGGTCGGCCTGGTCGGACCGAACGGGTCCGGCAAAACGACGCTCTTCCGCATGATCCTCGGGGAAGAGTCACCGGACAAAGGGACGATTCGCAAGCGCCCCCGGCTCCGTATCGGCTACCTCCCACAGGAACTCGACATGATCACCGGCAAGACCGTGTTGGATGCGGCGCATCGCGACGAGTACCCCGAGCACGAAGCTAAACGCATCCTGATGGGGCTGGGATTTACCGTGGCCGACTTCGAGCGGCCGGTCGAAAAACTGTCTGGAGGCTATCGGATGCGCGTCGCCCTCGCCCATCTGCTGCTGTCGAACCCCGATGTGCTCATGCTGGACGAGCCGACCAATCATCTGGATCAACCCACACAGCGCTGGTTTGAGCAATTTCTTCTGGACTCGAACATGACCCTGTTGATCATCAGCCACGACACCGCCTTTCTCGATCGCGTGGTCACTCATATCTGGGAACTCCGGCATCATCAGATCGAAGAGTACCGGGGCAACTATTCCTCGTTCCGGAAACTCCGGGCGGAACGGGACGTCCAACTTCGGGCTGCTGCTGCACGGCAGGCCAAAGAGATCGCCCGGGTCCAACAATTCGTCGATCGGTTCCGTTACCAGGCCAACAAAGCCAGCCAAGTCCAATCGCGCATCAAGCAGCTCGAGAAGGTCAAAATGATCGAGATCCAGCGCGATCCCAAACGGGTGAAGTTCCGATTCCCGCTGCCCGGCGCCAGCGGGCGTCAGGTCCTTGAACTTTCCGGAGTCGGCAAACGTTATGGAGAGAAAGTCGTGTACGACGGGCTCGACTTCTCCGTGGAACGAGGCCAACGCATCGCTCTCGTGGGCGAAAACGGCGCGGGGAAAAGTACGCTCCTGAAGCTGCTCGCCGGGGTCCTCCCTGCCAATAAGGGCATGAGAACCGTGGGCCATGGGGTAACCCTGCACTACTTCGCCCAACATCAGGCGGAAACACTCAACCCAGAACATACGATTCTTGAATCGCTCGAAGAGGTCACCAAGCATGCCGAGATGAATTTTCTCCGGGGCATAGCCGGCGCCTTCTTATTTTCGGGTCTCGATCAGAAAAAGCCCATTAAGGCCCTGAGCGGAGGGGAACGGAACCGGGTCGCGCTCGCCCGCATGCTGGTTGAACCAGCCAACACCCTGCTCCTGGATGAGCCGACGAACCATTTGGACCCAGCCTCGGTGGACGTCCTCACGGACGCGATGGTCGAATTCCCCGGCACGATCGTCTTTATTTCCCATGATCCGACCTTTCTGATGAGGGTCGCCACTCGCGTCGTGGAGATCGAGGGTGGGTGCGCCCGCAATTTTATCGGTGACTACGAATACTATCTCTGGAAAAAGGCGCAGGAGCTCGAATCGATCAAGGAAACCAGCGAAGAGCTTGGCGCAACGCCGCAAGCCAAGTCCGCAGGCCCGACAAGCGTGATAGCCCATCCAGTCCGGGCGAAAGCACGGGCGGGAGACAGACGGGACCTTATGAAGACACAGGCAAGACTCGAGAAACAGGTGTCCAGAGCGGAGGCTGAGATTGCCGAGGCGGAGGCCAAGGTGAAAGCGCGTGACGTGGAGCTGGCCGACCCCAAACTCTATGAAGAATTCGGCAAGTGGAACGTGCTGCACCAGGAGCAGGATGTCTGGAAACGCGACCTCGAACGATTGACCGCTCGCTGGGAATCGCTGTCAGCTGAATTGGAAGGGGTCAAACAAAAGCTGGGCGCGTT
>JBQTHY010000254.1:0-4708 GCA_052389395.1 Nitrospiraceae bacterium
TACCATGGCATCTCCGCTTTTCCAATATACTAATGTGGCGTGTCACTCGAATACCCCCTTCCGACTACAACCACGAGGGCCGCTTTCACGATCGTCACAACAGTGGCTATGAGCGGAAGTCGTCATCATTGAGATCCATTGCTCTAGTTGTATCATCCCGGAGAGAAGAGTTCTTTTCCTGGAGGTATCGGTGGTGGATTGGTGATACCCGAGTCTAGCGCTCCTGCAGACCTCATGACTATGATTGCGTTGCAAATATGTTACGCTATTGTTTGGTGATCCCTTCGTTCCACGCTGGAACCTGTAGCCCATGGCACCCTTAAGGAATAGGGAACCCGCGGAGAAGACCACGCCGGGGTCGAATCAACATCCCGAGACTGGCTCTGCCCATCCGATCGCGATGGGCGTCGGCATCGCTGTTGTGCTCGCCACAATCGGGTATGCGCTCTGGGGTGGCCCTGGCCTGTCAACGCGTCCCTTCCCCTCCAGCTTCATAAGTTTCCAGACCAACACCGTATCACCTGACCTGTCGTCGAAGGCCTCCAAGCCAGAGGTTTATCTGACACGAGAATCCATCGATCTCCTTCTCAATGACCTCGATCAAGCCATTCGACGAAAAAATGTCGACGGCGTCCTCCGGCACATCGCCCCTGATGCCACCATCACCATCCGCATGAAACAAGGGATGCAGCAGCAGATCGCGACGCTTACACGAGAGGAATATCGCAAGGCCCTGGCGATGGAGTTTGCCTTCCCCAGCGCAAATGACTTCGCTCGCGTGAACACCACGGTGTCGCTCGCATCGGATGAACGAAGCGCGAAGGTCTCGTTTAAGTCGATGGAGACATTCCGACAGGAACATCGGGAGCTCAAGGTTGAAGGTGAAGAAACACTCGTCCTGGGAATTCGTGACGACAAGCCGGTGATCACGTCTCTCGAAAAAGTCGTCGCTGGTGATTCGACCTAATCGACGCCGGCCGGGATACCCGACCTGGCCCCCTTCTGTTTTTCGCATGACACGCTTCCCGTCACGCAAACAAGATCGCGGCCCTCGGGTTTGGTATAATCAGGCACCCGGAAGGAAGGCCAGTGCGCATTCTCGTCATAGAAGACGAAACCAAAGTCGGATGCTTTATCAATCGCGCGCTTGAAGAAGAAAGCTATGCCGTCGACCTCTGCGAGGACGGAGCCAAAGGTCTCGAGAGGGCGCTGTCGACGAACTATGATCTCCTCGACGTCGACTTGATGTTGCCGTCGATGTCCGGCCTGGACATTCTCAAGAACGTCCGCCGCGAGCGCATCCAAACTCCCATCTTGATTCTCTCGGCACAATCGCAGATCGATCAGCGGGTGAAAGGACTCGACGCAGGCGCCGACGACTACCTCACCAAACCGTTTGCCATCGATGAACTTTTGGCGCGAGTCCGTGCCCTGCTGCGTCGTGGCGCGACCGAGAGCCCCGGGATTCTCCAGGTCGACGACTTGATCCTGAATCCCGCTACGCGCGACGTCACCCGAGAAGGCCAACGTATCGAGCTTACCTTGAAGGAGTACGCGCTGCTCGAATATCTCATGCGTCACACCGGCCGTGTCCTCACCCGGCCCATGATATCCGAGCATGTGTGGAATCAGGATTTCGATACCTTCACCAACGTCATCGACGTCTACGTGAACTATCTTCGAAACAAAATCGATCGGGGCCGAGCCAAGAAATTGATCCATACAATCCGAGGCAGCGGGTACATGCTGAGGGCCGACTAGTGGTCGACGGGAACGCGACATGAAGGCGGTCATCAGGCCTAATGCTCAATGTTCAATGTTGGATGTTCAATTGAGCATCGAGAATTGAGCATTGAACATTTCTTGGGAGCACGAGATACGCTTCACGATTCACCATCACGGCCTAAGAGCAGGCATGGCGGTCCTCGACGTCATTGTTGGGGAGTTTACTGATGCCGCTGCGGGTTCGACTCACCATCTGGTACGGCAGCGCGCTTGCGCTGGTCCTGATCATCTTTTCGGTCGTCCTCTACGCCATCACGGCCCGCAACCTCCGCGACGCCGTCGATCAATCGCTGGAAGAAACCGCCACCACCGCCGTGCGCTCGCTTGAAGAACGCGGGTTTCTTCCCCTCATCGACGAAGAAGAATTGCTCTCCCACTTTCCTGAACTGGCTCGAATCGACAAGTTCTTCCAGATTTTCAGCCCTTCCGGCACGATCACGATCCGTTCCCCCAACATTAAGCAGCATGAGGTCCCGCTCAGCCAGACCGCCCTCAATACCACATTCAATGGGCGAACCATTTTCGAATCGGCCAAGTATCCCAACGAGCCCCCGCTACGTCTCATTTCCGTACCGATTATCTACCGAGGCAACCTGCTCTATATCGTGCAGGTCGGCACGTCGATGGAATCGATCGAGGAGACGTTGCGTCGATTTCTCATCCTTCTGATCGTAGCCATGCCGATCGTCCTGGCCGTCTCGCTCGCCGCAGGATGGTTCCTAGCCGGACGCGCCATGCGCCCCGTCGATGCCATCACCCTCGCCGCGCAGCGCATCGCCGCGGGAGATCTCAGCCAGCGCCTCACCATGTCGACGGCGGCTGACGAAATCGGCCGGCTTGCCTCCACCTTCAACGATATGATCGGCCGGCTGGATGCGTCCTTCCAGCAGATCCGCCGATTCACCAGCGATGCCTCGCACGAGCTGCGAACGCCGCTCACCGTGATGAAAGGCGAAACGGAGCTTGTTCTGCGGCGGCCTCGGCTTCTGGAAGATTATCAGTCGGTGCTCGAGAGTAATCTGGAAGAGATCGATCGTTTGACCCATATCGTCGATGAACTGCTGTTCCTATCCCGCGCTGACATGGGCGAGGTGAAGACGGAGTCGCTGCCGGTCGTCCTCCAATCGCTGGTTGAGGATATCCATAAACAGGCCACGTTGCTCGGTCAGGATCGGAATATTGAAGTCGTGTTGGGGACCGTCATGTCGGCGGTGGTGCTGGGCGACGAATTACGGCTCCGCGAGCTTTTGCTGAATTTGGTCGAAAACGCCGTCAAGTATTCTCATCCTGGCGGCAAAGTTGAAATCGCCCTCGTAACGGACAGCCAACAGGCAAGCCTCTTAGTAACCGACCAGGGCATCGGCATCGCACCGGAAGACCAGACCAGGATCTTCAACCGTTTCTTCCGCACCGACGATGCGCGTGCCCACACTAAGAAAGGGACCGGCCTCGGTCTCGCGATCTGTTCATGGATTGTCGAATCTCACAGGGGCCGGATCGATGTGAAAAGCGATGTGGGCTCCGGTTCCACATTTACTGTCACACTGCCCCTTGCACCGCGATCGGCTTAGCACATTTTAATACCCTCCTAATCCTCCTCTCATCGCCGGTTGTTAGGGTCTCTCGTACGTCAATTCTGAGACCAGACGATAGCCGCATGATCGATAAGAAGGAGGGAACTATGAGACAGTTTTCACAAAAGCCCGCAGGCTCTACCGTCGCCATCGCGGTTGTGGCAGCTACGCTGATGTGGGCTGGCCAATCGTTGACTTCGTCCGATGCATCCAGCGTGACCCAACGGACCATGAATTCAGCCGCCCCTCCGTTGGCGCCTGCTTCAAACGGTTTTGCGGAGGTGGTCAAAGTCATCACACCTGCAGTCGTTAAAATCACCACCGTGACGAGAGAGAAAGTCTCCGTAGGTCGGGCCATCCCGGATGAATTGCGAGAACGGATGGAAGAGTTTTTCGGCGGGCCGGGCGGACCATTTGGTCCTCGGGGATTTCGTGGACCACAAGGGCCGGTTGAGCCGCACGGCCATCGTGGCGGTGGGCAGGGATCCGGCGTCATTGTCTCTTCGGATGGCTACATCTTGACCAACAACCATGTGATCGAGAGCGCCCGTGAAGTCACAGTCACGCTGCCGGACAAACGTGAATTCAAGGGCAAGATCGTGGGAGCCGACCCTAAGACCGATCTTGCCGTCGTGAAGATCGATGGACAGAACCTGCCCACAGTCGCGTGGGGCGACTCCTCGAAGCTGCAAGTGGGCGAGTACGTGCTCGCGGTGGGGAACCCTTTTGGGCTGAACTCGACCGTGACCCTCGGCATCGTCAGCGCACTGGGCCGTGGACAGATGGGCATCACGCAGTACGAAGACTTTATCCAAACCGATGCGGCGATCAATCCTGGGAATTCCGGTGGAGCGCTGATCAATACGAAAGGCGAGTTCGTGGGTATCAATACCGCCATCTTCTCGCGAACAGGCGGCTACCAGGGTGTGGGCTTCGCCGTTCCGACCAGCATGAGCAAGCCTGTCTACGAAAGCCTGGTGAAGGACGGAAAAGTCGTGCGCGGGTACCTCGGCGTTGGGATTCAGGATCTGACTCCAGACCTAGCCAAGTCTTTCGGGATCACAACAACGAAGGGGGCCTTGGTCAGTGATGTGAAGGCGGGTGGCCCTGCAGACCAAGCCGGTTTCAAGCAAGGCGACATCATTACCGCCTATCAGAGCTCGCCGGTTGAGGATGCGGTGGCATTGCAGCGGCTCGTGACGCAAACAGCGGTAGGAACCAAAGTCCTAGTGACAGTCATTCGTGATGGGCACGAAGAGAACCTCGCTGTGACCATTCGTGAACAGCCAGAAACCTCCAGGATTGCGAAAACCGAGACCAGTGACCAGGAGTACGCCTTCGCCGGAGTC
>JBQTHY010000255.1:0-5104 GCA_052389395.1 Nitrospiraceae bacterium
TCGCCTATACGTTGCGCGAGCCGGTCGGTGTGGTGGCCCAGATCATCCCCTGGAACTTTCCACTGCTCATGGCGGCCTGGAAGCTAGGTCCGGCGTTGGCCGCGGGCTGCACCATCGTCTTAAAGCCTGCCGAGCAAACGCCACTGTCGGCCTTGCGACTCGGCGAGCTGATCTGCGAAGCGGGATTCCCGGACGGAGTTGTGAACATCGTACCAGGATACGGGGAGACCGCTGGCGCGGCATTGGCGGCGCACCCGGATGTGGACAAGGTGGCCTTCACAGGCTCCACCGAGGTGGGGAAACTCATCGTTGGAGCGGCCGCAGGCAATCTCAAAAAAGTGTCGCTGGAGCTTGGGGGCAAGTCCCCCAACATCGTGTGCAAGGACGCCGATGTGGAGGCGAGCATCCCGGGGGTCGCGAGCGCGATCTTTTTCAACCACGGCCAGTGCTGCTGCGCCGGGTCTCGGCTCTTTGCCGAGAAGAGCATCTTCGACAAGGTGGTGGCGGGCGTCGCTGGGGAGGCGAAAAAGATCAAGGTCGGACCAGGCATGGCCCTCGATACCCAAATGGGCCCGCTGGTCTCGGACGAGCAGCAACAGCGGGTACTCGGCTATCTGGAGTCAGGTTTTTCCGAGGGTGCTAAGGCGGTGGTCGGCGGGCGCAAGCTGGGTAACCAGGGCTACTTTGTGGAACCAACCGTGCTGGTCGACACCACGCAGAAGATGAAGATCATGCAGGAGGAGATCTTCGGGCCAGTTGTATGCGCAGTACCGTTTGCGGATTTGGGCGAAGTGCTCCCGGCGGCGAATGACTCCATCTACGGCCTGGCAGCAGCAGTGTGGACCCGCGATGTCGGCAAGGCCCACCGCCTCGCGGCCGAGCTGCGCGCAGGGTCGGTCTGGATCAACTGCTACAACATCTTCGACGCTGCGCTGCCATTCGGCGGCTACAAGCAATCCGGGTGGGGCCGGGAGATGGGCCACGACGCCCTGGAACTGTACACCGAAGTGAAAGCCGTCACTGTACGGCTGTGAAAGATCATCCACCATGCTCTCTTGACCGAACTGGCCAGATCCACGCAGACAGGCGATACGCTTGACTCGACTACCTGAGGAGCCTATCGTAGTTGCGTGGGAGGAGTGAAACGCCCCGAGGGATTATGGGTCATCAGGGGGTCGAGCGTTGAGGATGGTGTGCAGGCCCAGCTTGGACTGGGAAGCCTAAAGTTCTCCCAAGACCTCCACCGTACCTAGCCACTCTCGATAGGTGCGAGCTCCTCCCACCCTCTCTGCTCTTTGGCTCAATCACTCGTTTCCGACTCAGCAACGGTTCCCGAAACCGTTGGGAGCAGGGCCCACCCGCTCAGGTGCCATGCGCGCTATTCAGCGTTTCGGCCAGCAGCTGCAGCGACTCCGAACCAAGCGCGGTCTCACGCAGGAACAGCTCGCGGTGAAGGCGGGCCTGGCCCGCGTATACGTGGCCAAGCTGGAACAAGGGGGGCATGACCCGGCGCTCAGCACGTTGGTGCGATTGGCCAAGGTGTTGCGGAGCTCTGTGACGGAGTTGCTAGGGGAGAGCCTCAGCCCGATCGACTGGTGGCAGGTGGGGGGTAGTCGCTTTCCGACGCGCGCGGAGGCCGAAGACCACGCTCGTACCGTGGGCGAGTTGTTCGTGGCCCGTCATCAGCAGAACAAGGCGGGTGACGTCGCACGCCGTATTTTCCCGGTTCGCGAGACGAAATAGTATCTCCGGGAGTGCTGAACGAGGGATTTGTTTCAGCTGAATTCCACTTCGATGAGAAGGACGAACGCGGCCACAAGAGGGGGGGAGTCGCTAGGACGTGAGACCCGCCACGATGGCTTGGATGGTCTGAGGTGCGCAGCCCTCCGCTCGATTGTTCACGAGCACGTAGATAGATTTCCCGTCAGCCACCGCCTGACGCACTAGCGCTATGGTGTCCTGCCTCATGCGCGGCTGCGCTTGCACGATCCGGTCGTAGGGCTTGTAGCGATCAACTGCCTTCTCATAGGCGAGCCCGAGCGGCGTGAGGAGGCGGACGACGACGAAGGGTGCGGTAAACGTATCGTCCATGGCGCGATGTTGATCTGAGAGAGGCGGCATCGCCGTCCAGTGGTTATACAGGTGGGCCACGCCGTGGGTACGCAGGATGTCAAGGTAGCGTTGGCCCAGGATGGCGGGGTTGCGCACTTCCGTGGCGTAGGATGGCCCGGACGGAAGCTTCCCGAGAAAGCGATCGAGTGCGTTAAGAAATGTTGCTGGGTCCGTCCCCCAACGTTGAAACTCGAACATGAGAGGACCCATCTTCTCTCCGAGTCCAGCCTGGGTGGGCGCTAGAACGAGATCGCGAAACGCCTCGGCATCGAAGAATCGAGGGTTAGGTTTCCCTGCTTTGGCTCCGTAACGCGGTAGATTGGCGTAGGTCGGGATCGTGATCTCTTCCCAGACTTTAGAGCAAAAGCGAAAGTGCTCGGGCACTTGTTCGGCGTAGTGCGCTAATTGTTTGGCGCCCGCTGGTCGGTAAAACGAATGGTCGATGCCGATGGTAGAAAATAACGGCTCTCCGTCGACGGCGTAGGCCGCATACTCCGCGAGTGCGTCTTGACTGAAGCGACTCTTCGGATAGGACCGGTGATAAACCAGTCCTTGCCAGCCTTCATAGGCCCACGAGCTGGTTCCCACGCGCACGAGTGGTAGGGTGGGTTTCATCCCTCATCGCCAAAACGAGCGTAGAAGCTAGGGGATTGCTTGACTTGACTTAGCGCTTCACTCACACTCGCATCAATGTACGACCAGCCTGAAACTAAGCTCCTTCGCCTGCTGGCGGAGCGGGCGGGGATTGCGACAGAGTACCACGACATGGCCGGTACGCGCCATGTGACGAGCGACGAGACGCGTCGCGCGATCCTGTCCGCGATGAATTTGCGTACGTCAGATCGGGCTGCGCTCATTGAAGAACTCACGGCCTGGGACAACCGACCTTGGGTACAGCGCTGTGATCCGGTTCGCATCATACGGCTGGGGCAAGATCCCGGCATCTGGTCGCTGCACATGCGGTGCGAGAGTTCCGATGATGTCCTTGTGCAAGTGCATTGGCAGATTTATGGGGAGGACGGCGAGAAATATTATGAACGGGAGGAAGGGCCGCGACTCGCAGTAAAAGAGACTCGGCTCATCGATGGCCGCCGTTCTATTCGCCTGACGTTCGCGCTTCCGCAGGACCTTTCGCTCGGCTACTACGAGGTGAAGGCGTGGGCGCAGGGAGGGAGTGCGCGTGCTGAAGCAAAGTTCCGTTTGATCGTTGCGCCGGATCGCTGTTACATCCCCGACATGTTGCAGAAGGGGGCACGCCTGTGGGGTTTTGCCTTGCAGCTCTATTCCCTGCGGAGCAACCGCAATTGGGGAATCGGGGATTTTCAGGATCTTGCCACTGTGGTTGAGTGGGCCGGAAAACAGCTGGGGGCCGCAGTGATCGGGCTCAATCCGCTTCACGCGCTCAAGAATTCGAAGCCCTACCACGTCAGTCCCTATTCGCCCAACAGCCGGCTGTTTCTCAACGATCTCTACATCGATGTCGAGCAGGTGGCGGAGTATAAGACGGCGCCGGAGGTGAAGGAACGGATGGCCGATCCAACGTTCCGCTCCCAACTTGACGCCGCGCGAAAAAGCGAGTTGGTGGAATACAACGCGGTTGCCTCGGCCAAGCGGGCTGTGCTGGACCTCTGTTACCGCGCATTTCTCCGTGACAATTTTGAGAGCATAGAGCCGGAGCTGAAACCAAAAACGGCGCGCGGGTGGTTTTTCTATCATTATGTGAAGCGGGAGGGAGAACCACTGGTCCAATACGCACTGTTTCAGGCGCTGGAGGACGAGCGGCATTCGGTGCAACCACGCTCCGCAATCTGGACGGATTGGCCGGAGCAATTTCGCACACCGACGTCGGAGGCAGTAGGGGAATTTAGGCGGCGAAATATGAAAAAGGTGCGGTTCTACCAGTATCTCCAATGGCTGGCGGCTGAACAGCTACGTGCACTCGTCAGGAAGACGGGACAGGCCGGAATGCCGATCGGTTTCTATCACGACCTTGCGTTGGGCAGTGATCGCCACGGCGCCGACGGGTGGCGTTTCCAAGAGGTATTGGCGCTGACGGCTGATTGTGGGGCGCCGCCTGATCCGTTTGCTCCGGAGGGGCAGAACTGGGGATTCCCACCGGTCGATCCGATCCGTCTCCGTGCGAGCGGCTATGAGTATTTTATCGAATTGCTCCGTAACAATCTCCGGTACGGCGGTGCTATTCGAATCGATCATGTCATGGCATTCTTCCGGTTGTTCTGGATTCCGCGTGGCCTCCCGCCGTCAAAGGGTACCTATGTACACTATCCTGCGGAAGATCTCCTGGCGATACTCACCTTGGAAAGCGCCCGGGCGAAAGCCCTGGTGGTCGGAGAGGATCTCGGGACGGTTCCCGACTGGGTGCGTGACCGACTTGACGCAGCGGGCGTCCTCTCGTACCGCGTGTTGTATTTCGAGCGGACTGCGTCAGGGGCCTTTAAGCCCTCGGTTTCTTATCCGGACCAGTCGCTCGCCGTCGTCACGACGCACGATCTTCCCACACTCAACGGGTATTGGGAGGGCACCGACATCGAGACTCGGGCCAAACTCGGCCTCGTTCCTACTAAACAAAAGCGGGTCGCGATGCTGGCGGAACGGCAAGTAGAGAAGGCTCGGATGCTGGCGGCGTTGAAATCCGAAGGGCTGTTGCCGTCCGGCGTGCCCGACGAACCGGCCCAGACACCCGTGCTGACGACGGAATTGGCAGAGGCAATTCATCGATATCTGGCTCGCACGCCCGCATGGATTGTGCGGGCCAATTTTGAGGACGTGATCGGCACGCGTGTTCAAGCGAACCTCCCGGGGACGTTCGATAAACATCCGAACTGGTGCCGGAAATTGAGCTTGACTGTGGATCAACTGGTTCAGGATCCTCGGTTCGAACGGCTCGCGACCCAGTTGCGTTCGGTGCGGCCACTTGTGTAAGAACCTTTGACACGAGAGCGCGCTTGTCGACCTCCTTGCCCTGCAGGCA